>JAWOCW010000269.1:0-6182 GCA_046483615.1 Desulfosudaceae bacterium | reverse complement strand
CCGGGAATCAACCGTGGCAACCGGTCCGGGAACCCGACCACTGCCGGGAGGCCTCATGAAACCTCTGAAAACAAAGATATTCACCTGTTTTTCACAGAGCATCACCCCGCCCAATGACGTTCAGATCAACCGCTGGCTGGCCGGCCATCCGGATATTGAAATCATAGACATGCTGCAGTCCGAATCCATGTCCACCCGTGACGGCGAGGTGGAACGCAACCTGAGCGTTACCATTCTTTACCGCGAGCCCTGAGCCGGTAACCTCACCGGCCGGTCCACTTTTTATCACACGGTGCCGCCGGGCCAACCCGGATATTTCGTGAAATATCCGGGTTAAGCTTCCAGTTGCCTAGGCGTGATCACGGCGCCGTGTTCCGCTTTTAACGCTACCAGCCCTTTTTTCTGCTCCTCCAGCAGCTCAAAGAACTTCTCCGGAATACGCTCTTCCTTCTGATAGGCTTCGTCCTGCATGTCCAGGCGGTCGATGATCTTGTCCGTGTACAGGGAAAACTGTTTTTCATACAGGTCGTAAGGATATTCCTTGTTGATCAGGGAAGCAAACAGCTCTTTTAAATCCTCGTACTTGGGCAGCCGGCCGATGGGAGTTGTAATCACGGGCACGTCGTTATGAGCCACCCGTTCCAGCCAGGACAGCCAGACCTTGACGTCCTTTTTCTCGCCCAGCAGCTTCGGGGAAGTTCCGCCCCGGGCTTCGTCCGTCAGAAAATAATTCAGTCCGGCCATGACCGGTTTTTTGTCGGCCGCGATCTTATCGCTGCCGAAAAAATCGAACTGGGCCGCCATGTAATCGCCCAGGGCGCCGGGGATAAACGGGGCGTTGGCCCAGGGAGCGCGCTTGACTCCGCTGGCCCCGACTTCGGTGGCAGTAGCCGCGGAAACGATACAGGCGCCGATGAGCACGCCGTGATCGGTATCCCGGGCCACCCAGACCGGCGGCATGGTGTCGGCGTCCCGTCCGCTGTAGGTGATGATACGGGTTTCCACCCCGGCCGGATTCTCGGCCTCGTCGGAGTAGTTGGACAGGGCGGTGGAGGAAATGGTGCAGCGGGCGTTGGGATGGGAGGGCGGAATTTCCTGGCCGTTTTCATCGGTCAGGCCCTTCTTCCATTCGCCCTGAAAATTCCGGCCGTGATCCGGCATGGGCTCGCCGTGTCCGACCCAGTGGGGCACGCCCTTATCGTCGATGAGCACGTTGGACCAGATAACTTCCGCGCCGGGCTGGCGCAGTTTTTCCATCAGGATGGGATCGCCCTCCTGATTGACGTCCTCGACGATCCCGAAAATACCGCACTCCGGATTGACGGACCGGACCGTGCCGTCGGATTCGATCCACATCTGGGCCAGGTCGTCACCGACAAACCGGTGGCCGGCCATGGCGGTGGTCGTCTTGCCGCAGCCGCTGGGCGCCGCGCCGGTGCACCAGGTAATCCGGTCGCCCGGACCGCTGATACCGGTGATAAACATGTGCTCGGAAAGCTCCAGACCCCGGTTATCATAAACAGCCTTATCCACCGCGAACCGGTGATTACCCTTTTTCAAAAGCAGGGTGTTACCGGCGTAAGTGCAGTTAAAACTGTAGGTCGTCCGGTCCCGGCGGTCCATGAAAACCCGGGCATTGGGTAAATCTTCCGGCCGGTTTTTCCCCTCACTGTGAATATTCGAAAAATAATGGCCCCGGGCCTTTACCTCCTCGTCAAACTTGTCAAAAATATTCCGGTACAGGATTTCAGCGCTGTGGGAGACATAAGCCGAGGTGGTAATTTCCATGGCCGGGTTGGCCACCCGCGCTCCCGCCGGTCCCCGGGAATAAAAACCAACTATCAGGGTCAGACCCCGCATGATTCCGGTCATGTGAGTTCTGATCTCCTCGGCGGCCTCTTCCCGGTTTTTCCGCTGGGCCAGGGAGCTGATATCTTCATCCGGATTGACGATATAGAAAGTACGGTCGATAATCCGGCCCTGCTCATCCTTTAAATCAAAATGAATGGTATGATCCTTCATGGGCAGAGCCTCTTCCTCACCCTTTTCCAGGGCGTGATTCCTGACCCAGGAGCGGTCGGCCTCGCTGCCGGTATTTACGAAAACTGCCTCGGGCTCGCCCATGACAATGGCATTGGCGATTTTAAGCAGGGCTGTTTCGGTTGTTATTTTATTGATTTTGGCCAGGTTGCCGGCGTCCATTTTACGGGCGAAAACTTCGCGGGCCTGTTCCAGGGTGGTAATATTTCCAATCAACCGGGCGATATCTATTTCCGTCATCTGCAACCTCCTTGCGTTGATAAAATCTTTTTCCTTCTGATTCTGCCATCTTCAGCAAATCTCTGGCGGGCGAGCCAGCCCGGCCAGTCAATAAAAACCGGAATCATCCCTCCGACCCGCTCTTCCGATCCGACAAATCGATAATCAAATCATCCAGGGACCGCTTGGGCACGTGATGCCGGCCGGCCTCATCGCGCCAGTACCTTATGTCGCCGTCCGGACCCAGGTCGTCGATAACCACCGTTTCCCGGGGTTTACCCAGCGCCAGCACCAGCATGATTTTCAAATGATCGGGAATGTTCACGGCCTGGCGCAGCCGGTCACCGTTGAAAGCGCCGATCATGCAACCGGCCAGACCCATCTCCCGGGCGCCCAGCAGTATGCTCTGGGCGGCGATACCGTGGTCGCACCAGAAGTTATCGGTGATCCGGGTGTCGCCGGTAATAATGATATAGGCGGCCGGCCGTTCCCCCTCGGACGGCCCGGCCCAGTCGGTAAGATACCCGGCCCAGCCCAGGCAGGGGAATATGGACGCGTTGGTGTCCGGCTGCCAAGAGAGGATAAAACGCAGCGGTTGCCGGTTGGCGGCTGAGGCCGACAGCCGGGCCAGATTGACCAGGGTTTTCAGCTTTTCCGGTCCAGGACGATCGTCCTCGTAAAAACGCCGGCAGCTGCGGTTATTTCGGATCAGCTCTTCAATCTTCATGATCATTACAGGCAAATTTTTCCACGATCGGCATATTCTGCCGGATCCAGGTCAGGACCTTGTCAAACTCGTCAACTACCTCCTGTAGGGCTTTTCCGCGATGACTGACGCGATTCTTCTCCTGGGAGTCCAGTTGAGCGAAAGTCTTTTGCAGAGGGGGGAAATAAAAAACCGGATCATAACCAAAGCCACTGGACCCGACCGGCTCAGTGGTTATTTCGCCCTTGCAGCGCCCCTCGTAAGTCAGAGCCGCGCCGGTGGGCACGGCAATGGAAATAACGCACTCAAAAGCCGCCCGGCGATCTTCCTGGCCGGCCATTTCCGCCAGCAGTTTCTGGTAATTCTCCTCGTCGGTGGCTTTTTCACCGGCATACCTGGCCGAAAAAACACCGGGCGCGCCGTCCAAAGCCTTCACCACCAGGCCGGAATCGTCGGCCATGGCCGGAAATCCCAGCACCCTGGCGGCGAAACCGGCTTTCTTGTACGCGTTTTCGTCGAAAGTAAGACCGTCTTCCGCAATCTCCGGAATCGGTCCGAAATCAGTCAGATCCTTAATTATGACATCCTGACCGCTCAAGAGCGATCTGATCTCCCCGGTTTTACCCGGATTGCGGGTAGCTACTACCAATACTTTCTCCGGTTTCATATCATCCTCATTTTACAAGAAAAACTATCACAACTTTATTTTTTTAAATATATATCGAATCTGACAATATTTGTAAAGGGACTTGACAAAACACGGCCCGGCCGCGGTTCGCGGCGTACCGGGCCTCAGCGCCCCAGCTGGTACTTTCTTACCGCCCGGTTGTGCTCCGAGAGGTTGGTAGAAAAATGGTGGGTGCCGTCATTTCTGGACACAAAATACAGATATTTTGTTTCCGCCGGATAAAGAGCCGCCTCCAGGGAAGCTTCTCCCGGATTGGCAATGGGTCCGGCGGGCAGGCCGCGTAATCTGTAGGTATTATAAGGCGTGGGCGTGTTCAGGTGTTTCCGGGTAATATTGCCGTCAAAAGCCTCTATTCCGTAAATCACGGTGGGGTCACTGTCCAGGCGCATGCCTTTGGCCAGACGGTTGTGAAACACGGACGAAATCAGGGGCCGCTCCTGGGCCGAGCTGGTCTCTTTTTCGATGATCGAGGCCAGGATGACTATTTGGTGCCTGGACAGCCCCAGCTCTTCCGCCCGCTCCTGGCGGGATTGATCAAAAACCGTCAGAAACCGGTCCACCATGGTGTCGACAATCTGAATCGGAGTGACCCCGGCTTCAAAATAGTAGGTCTCCGGAAAAAGGTACCCTTCCAGGCTGACGGCCGCGATCCCCAGGGATTCGATCAGGTCGGGTTGATGGGCCGCGTCCACGAAATCGTCCGGCTCGGCCAGGCCGACCTGCCCGACCAACCCGGCAATCTGATCAATGTTATAGCCTTCCGGAACCGTCAGCCGGTGAAGGACCACCTCTCCCCGAATCAGTTTGTCCAGGATATCGGCCGGAGGCATGGCTCCGGACAGGCGATATTCTCCGGCTTTGATGACACCATCGTTATAATTAGTCCGGATCAATATCTTGAACAGGTTGGGCTTGTCTATAATACCCCGCTGATGCAGCCTGGCAGCCACCAGGCTGTAACCCGCCCCGGGCGGCACCACCACCACTTGCCCCGAAGCTCCGGGATCGGCGGGAGAGGAGGCATAATCGTACAGATACCACCAGGCTCCGGCGCCCCCCATGGCAGCCAGCAGCGCCAGAATCAAAAAACCGGTAGCAATTGATTTGAGTTTAACAGGCATAAACTTATTGTTTATCATTTTTGGACCCAAAAACACAAGTCCATTTCCAAGGCACTGCCGGCTGTTTTCAGCCCGACCCAAGCCGGCTTGACAGCTGACCTCTTTTCCGGCTAAAGTTAATCGACGCTGGCCGCGCCGAAGGGGACGGTGCCGGGCTGGGCCGGAAACCAACACCATAAAAAAATTTTCTTTATTCCCATAATGCCTTTGAAAACCGACAACGCTGCCTGCAAAACCCGAAAAAGCGCCACCACCCGGAAAAAAATCCTGGCGGCCGCCCGGCGGGTTTTTGCCCGGCATCCCTACAAAGCGGCCACCATGCGCATGATCGCGGCTGAGGGTGATTTTGACCACCCTCTCATTCGTTATTATTTTTCCACCAAGGCGGACCTGTTCGCCGCGGTGGTGGCCGACGCCTGCGAGGAGTATTACCAGGCCACCCTGTCCTGGTTCGACGGTCTGGACCGGCTCTCCCCCCAGCAGGGGCTGTCGCTTTTCATCGACCGGCTGCTGGATTACAGTTTCACCAACCCGGAATTTTTTAAAATCCTGGCTATCAACTCGGTCCTCCAGAGCGAGGCCGACATCCTGCCCGGTTATGACGCCATTCCCCGGGTCCTGTCCAAAACCCACGCCCTCTTGAAACAGTCCCTGCCGACCACGGCCGCCGCCGAAGAAATAGAAGCCTTTGCCAATTGTTTTGATTCTCTGGTCGTCTCTTTTCTGGGGGCGGGCAACTGCCAGGCCATGGTCCTGGGCCTGGACCCATCCGGTCCCCGGTACCGCCAGTGGATCAAGCAAACCCTGCTTTACGTCTTCACGCCTCTTTTGGAAAAATATGTTATTTCAGATAATTAAGAGCAATCAAAGCAACTCTCCCGCCTCCGCTTTCTGAAAATCAAATTGACTTTTGCCGCTTCCCTGATATATTGATATTTTTTAAAGACTCCGGCCCTGACCATTTTGGCGAAAGCCGGAATCCAATCCCGTCGATACGGCCAAACAAGGGGGATGCCGCCATGAGTCAACAATTTGCCGCCCACTCCTGCCAGGAGTACTTCAACCGGGAACACCAGATGCTTCGCCAGGCTTTGCGGGAGTTTGTCAAAAAGGAGATGACCCCCTTTGTCGAAGAATGGGAAGCGGCCGGTACCTTTCCCCGGGAGCTTTATAAAAAAGTGGCTGACCTGGGCTTCCTGGGGATCGGCTTTCCGGAGTCCATCGGCGGCTCCG
This sequence comes from Desulfosudaceae bacterium, assembly GCA_046483615.1. Lineage (GTDB taxonomy): Bacteria > Desulfobacterota > Desulfobacteria > Desulfobacterales > Desulfosudaceae > CAYTQK01. The sequence goes on along the minus strand of JAWOCW010000269.1, from coordinate 175 downwards.
GCGGCGACGTCTTCAGCACCATCGTCTTTAACGAGGAAATGATGCGCTGCGGCGCCGCCGGGGTAGTGGCCAGCCTGGGCTCCCACGGCATCGGCCTGCCGCCCATCGCCCTCAAGGGCACCCCGGAACAGATTGATAAATTCGTCAAGCCGGTCCTGGCCGGCGACCGCGTCGC
>JAWOCW010000328.1:0-10507 GCA_046483615.1 Desulfosudaceae bacterium | reverse complement strand
CCAGAAAGGTATGCAGCAGAATGCCGGTCAGGCCGCCGGCGGGGAAAAGAACACCAAACAGCGGAACGGATTGGCCGGGCGTAATGAAGCTGATCAGGGCGCCGGTACTGACGGCCAGCAGCAGCCCCCCCCAGAGAATGCGAATGACGGCCGTATAATCCTGCCGCCGGATGATGCGAAAACCGGCCAGGGCCAGCAGCAAAGGTACCCAGAAGGCGCCCAGGCCGAATCCGCCCAGCAGCAGGCCGGCGGTATGGGCACCGAGCAGGCCGAAGATATTATTGATGGAGCTTGTCTGCCGCGCGTGCAGAATGGAAGGATCGGTCGGGCTGAAAGTCAACAGGCTGACCAGGGTCAGAATGACCAGAAAAAAAATCAGTATACCGCTGAGTTCTTTACGCATTGTCATCACATCCCGGGTTGAGTGGCATATTATATTTCAATAATGACCGGAATAACAACCGGCCGGCGTTTGATGGTGAATTTAAAATACTGTCGCAAGGCGGTGACCATCTGTGATTTAATAAGCGCGACCCGGTCGGGCCCCGTGCTGCCCGCTTCTTCCACGATTTCCAGGATAACACATTCGGCGTCCTGCAGGACATGGCCGGAAATATTCAAAAACACGAAACCCCTGGAAATCATTTCCGGGCCATGGATGACCACCCCGGTCTCCTCATCAAAGACCATGACCACTATAACCAGTCCGTGTTCGGACAATTCGCGACGTTCCCGCAGGATGCTTTTGCCCACGTCGCCGACTCCCTTGCCGTCCACCAGTACCCGCCGGGTTTCAATATATCCTCCGGAGTGAACGCCGTGTTTCGTGAATTCAATAATTTTACCGTTGTCGGGAAGGATGGCCTTGTGGGCAGGGATTCCCACCCCTTCCGCCAGACGGATGTGATGGATAAGGTGACGGCGTTCACCATGGATGGGGATAAAATATTCCGGTTTGACGGCCCGGATCATCTCCCGGAGTTCGTCGGCAAAGGCGTGGCCTGAGACGTGGATGCCGGATATTTTTTCATAAATGACATTGGCCCCGTCCTCGCAGAAACGGTTGATAATGTTGGCAATGGCCTTTTCGTTGCCGGGAATGAACTTGGAGGAAAGGATAATGGTGTCATCAGGTTTGGTTTTAATCATCCGGTTGCTGCCGGTGGCCATGCGGGCCAGGGAAGACATGGGCTCGCCCTGGCTGCCGGTGGTGATGACGATGATTTCAGAGTCCGGGAAATAGTCCATGTCCTTGACGCTGATGGCCAGGTGCTGCGGCACAGTCAGGTAGCCCAGATCTCTGGCTGTTTGAGTGCTTAGTTCAATGCTTCTGCCATCGAAAGCTATTTTGCGGTTGTATCTGGCGGCGATGTCAACAATCTGCTGGATTCTGACGATATTGGAAGCGAACAACGCGACAATCGCCCTTCCCGGACAAGAGGCGATCAGTTTATCCAGGGTCTCTCCGACAGTGGCGTCGGAGATGGTATGGCCTTCTTTTTCCACGTTAGTGGAATCAGACAGCATGGCCAGGACGCCCTCCTCACCGTACCGGGTGAATTTGTCAAGATCGGTGTTCATCCAGGGAAAGGGACTGTCGCTTAATTTGAAATCACCGGTATGCACCAGGGTGCCCAGCGGGGTCTTGATGGCCAGGCCGACCCCGTCTACCACGCTGTGGTTAACCCGGATAAAGTCCAGTTCAAAAGGGCCGATGCGCAGGCTTTCGTCCGGGCTGATCTCGTGCAGGCTGGCCGAGGCCAGCAGGCCCCACTCATTCAGCTTGTGCTTGATCAGTTCCAGGGTGAAAGGAGTTCCGAAAACCGGAACATTGGCTGTCTTGAGCACGTAAGGCAGGGCGCCGATATGGTCCTCGTGCCCGTGGGTAAGGACGATGGCGGCGAATTGTTTCTGTTTTTCTTTGAGATAGCTGATTTCCGGAATAACAATGTCAACACCATACATATAGTCTTCCGGAAACATCAGCCCGGCGTCGATGGCGAAAGCGGTGTCACCATATTCTATTACCATCATATTCAGGCCGATTTCCCGGGTACCGCCGAGGGGGATAATTTTAAGCATGGCATTTACTCTGTGTTGGTGTCGCGGGCTGGCCGCGTCATTTGGTTGGCGGTCCGGCCATCCCCGCGCCGTGACCGGTGATCAGGTAATAATATCTAACTCGTCAAAAACAGTGTCAATATACCGAATCAACCATTCCCGCTGGGGGGGAGTGGCCTGGGCGATACAGCTGCACCGGATGGAGTTCCGCGTCCGGACAAGAAATTCCAGGGAAAGACGGGTCTTATCCAGATCCGCGATAAAGAAAAACGGCCGGCAATCATTATGGCTCGCCTGAGTTTCAGTAAGCAGGTCGTCCGGAAGAGGTATCCAGTAAATCCCCCCCATGGATGACGGTCCGAACTCATTATCAAGAAAGCTCTTGAGCCTGTCATAATCCGATGGTCTTAACTCATCAATAACATACTGTTTCATAGAATTTTTAATTAGCATAGATTATGTTATAGTGCAACATGGCAAAAAGGGTTCCATCAGAAAAACGGTTTGCTTAACAGGAAGCGGCCATAAACTAAAGGGAATCATGGAAATACCTGAAAAAAACAATAGCCGGCCGGATGATGCCGCCCGGCTGGAGGAGTTGCGCCGGGAAATCGACGAGACGGACCAGGATATTCTGGCCCGGCTCAACCGGCGGGCCGAGCTCTGCCGGGAAGTGGGCCGGATCAAGTCCGGATCCGCCCAGGCGGTTTTTAAGCCCTTTCGGGAAAAAGAGGTTCTGGAACGACTGACGCGGGATAATCCGGGTGTTCTACCGGAGGATCACCTGCGGGCCATTTATCGGGAAATATTGTCTTCTTCCCGAAAATTACAGCAGCCGCAGAAAGCGGTTTATCTGGGACCGGAAGGCACTTTTTCGTATTTCGCGGGGGTGCAGATGCTGGGAGGCAGCACGGTCTTCGAACCCTGCCGAAGCCTGGACGAAGTTTTTCGGGCGGTGGCTGACAAAGAGGCTTCCCTGGGCATTGTGCCGCTGGAAAATTCAGGGCAGGGCAGTGTCGGCCGAAACCTGGACCTGTTTTTGCAATACCCGGTTTATATGCAGGCGGAGATATACTGTCGTATCGGTCATCATCTGATGGGGGCCGGGACAAGCCTGGCCGAGGTTAACCAGGTCTATTCCCATCCCCGGGCCCTGGAACAGTGTACCGGCTGGCTGGAAAGGCTTTTGCCGGAAGCTGCCGTGATCCCGGCCCGGAGTACCGCCGCCGCGGCCCGAGCGGTGGTCGACCAGCCGGAACGGGCGGTGATAGGTCACCGCAAACTGGCCGACATGTTTGCGCTCAACCTGTTGGCCGCTGACATTGAAGACATCCCGGACAATTGGACCCGCTTCGTGGTTATCGGCCCGGATCTGCCGGAAGGCGGCAGCCGGGATAAAACCTCCCTGCTCTTTACGCTGCCGGATCGTTCCGGGGCGCTGGTGGAAATATTGACGGTGCTGGCGCGAAGCCATATCAACATGACCAAACTGGAATCCCGGCCGATGAAGGCGGAGCGGTGGCGATACCTGTTTTTTGCCGACGTGGAATGTGATTTAAGCGATGACGAATATGCCGGCATGAAACAGGACCTGGCCGCCAATTGCCATACCCTGCGCGTCCTGGGCAGTTACCCGGCCGGCAAGTATCTGGATGACGACTGATCCGGCCGGGTCAACCCGACCCGTCCGGCTGTCCGTCAAGAACAAGGATCAAGAAAATGAAAATTATCGGCATGGTAGTCAAGTCCGATCCTGAAGCCGAAGAAAGCGCGGCTGTCCTGGAAGAGTGGTTCGTTAAACGGGGGGTGGCGGTGGTCCGGCAATCCCCGGGGCTGGACGAGGAGTCGGATGTCCCGGAAGATTTTGGCTGCGTTTTTGTGCTCGGCGGAGACGGCACCTTTCTTTCCGCGGCCCGCTGGATCGGTGATCTGGCCATTCCCATGATCGGCATCAAGTTCGGAGAGGTCGGCTTTCTGGCGGAAACCGTGGCGGATGACATGCTTAAATCCGCCCGCCGGGTTATTGATAACGATTTTACCATAGAGCAGCGCATGCGCCTGGCCGTTACTATTTATAAAGACGGGACGGCGGCCGTGCATCAGACCGTTTTGAACGATGTGGTCATCAATAAGGGAGCCCTGGCCCGACTGGCCCATATCCGGACCATGGTCGACGACAACTACCTGACTACCTATCACGGTGACGGTTTGATCGTGTCCACGCCGACCGGTTCCACGGCATATTCCCTGGCGGCCGGCGGCCCCATCATTCATCCCCTGATGTCCGCCATTGTGCTGACCCCGATTTGTCCCTTTACCCTGACCAACCGTCCCTTGGTCGTTCCTGATCAGGCGCGGGTGACACTGCAGCTGGACCGGAATCCTCACGATATAGTAGTGACCCTGGACGGGCAGAAAGGATATGAAATAGATGAAAACGACACGGTTGTCATTGCCAGGGCGGATTGCCCGATGCATATGATCCGCCTGCCGGGACGAAGCTATTTTGATGTTTTAAAAGCCAAGCTTAAATGGAGTGGCGGCGGTGGTTCTGATCAGGCCTGATTCAGCCTGTGGCCGGGTCTGACCAGGCCGGCCGGGAAAAGCCGCCGGGAGGATTGATAATGAAAGTCATATTTCATTCTGATTTTTACCAGGTGTATACTTCTGATCCGGCTGCCGCCAAAGGAAGAATGGAGGCCATCGTCCGGGAGATAGGGCCACATGTCGAATTTGTGGAAGCGGCCTGCGCCGATCATGACGAGGTGGCTGCCGTTCACACCGAGGCGCATATCGACCAGGTCCGCCAGGAGGGGCTTTACCCCATCGCCCTGCTGGCCGCCGGTGGGGCGGTTCAGGCCGCCGAGACAGGGCTGACCGAACCATGCCTGGCGCTGATCCGGCCGCCCGGGCACCATGCCTCGGCCGCCGCCGCCTGGGGTTTTTGTTATTTCAACAACATGGCCGTGGCCGTTACTTCCCTGCGGCACCGCGGGCTGATCAGGACGGCCTTTATTCTGGACATCGATCTTCATTATGGCGACGGAACGGTTAATATCCTCGGCCACCGGGAGGGCATCACCGTCCATAATGTCGAGGCCATGAAGCGAACCGCTTACCTGGAAGAGGTCGGCCGGGTGCTGGACGATTGTCGGGCCGATATCATCGGCGTTTCAGCCGGATTTGACAATCATCGCCAGGATTGGGGCAGTGTCCTGGAAACGGAAGATTATCAGGAAATTGGCCGGCTGGCGGCGACCGCGGCCGCGCGGAACAAAGGCGGCTGTTTCGCCGTTCTGGAAGGCGGCTACAATCATGATATCCTCGGCCGCAACGTCCTGGCCCTGATTCGGGGAATGACCGCTTTATGATTATCGCGGCCGATGATCTTCAAGTCACCAACCCCGTCGTGGCCCGGGCCATTGACCAGCTTGAGGCCGGGCCTGTCCGCGCTCTGACCCGGCGCTGCCTGGCCGCCGGTGCCGGAGCCATCGACATCAATCCCGGCCCCCTGGCCCGGAATCCGGAAGAAAAAATGGTTTTTCTGGTGGAAACGGTCCAGGCCGAGACGGACCTGCCGCTGCTGCTGGATACCACTAATCCCCGGGCCCTGTCCGCCGGGCTGGAAGTCATCCGGAATCCGGCCATTATCAACGGTTTTTCCCTGGATCCGGCCAGGCTGGAAAAAATGCTGCCTCTGGCCGCGGCTCATGAGGCCGATATCATCGGTTACCTGCTTTATCCTGACAGCCGGGTACCGGTTGATGAAAACGAGTGCCTGGAGGTGGCGGCGGAATTATTCGAAGCCTTCCGGCAGTCCGGCATAAACCTGGAACGGCTTCTGGTCGACCCGGTGGTGGCGCCGCTGGCCTGGGAAACCGGGGCGGACCATAACCAGGCCCTGCCATCGGTTATCCGCCGCCTGCCGGAACTGTTCGGTTTTCCCGTCAGGACCATTGCCGGCATCTCCAACCTGACTGCCGGCCAGCCCGGCTATGACAAAAGCGTCCGCCTGGAGCTGGCTTTTTTACCCATGCTGGCCGAGGCCGGCCTGGACATGGCCCTGCTGAACATGAATCATCAAGAAACGATTCGCTGCGCCCGGGACTGTGATCTGCTCTTGCGACCGGGGGTGTTTACCTGGGAATCGTTGAATCAGCCCGGATAGTTCAGGAGTTGACGGGGTATCCGGGTTAAAACAGCATTTACCCCGCAAGTCCCTTTCGGGTCAGGTTTTCCAGGGCAGAATTGAAAACAGCACCGCCACTAGTATCAGGGCCAGGCTTGCCATGACAAAAGACCAGGGCGGCATGGCCGGTGTGTTGATCGTGACCAGGCTCATGGCGTTGGACATGCCGGCGTAAGTGGAGGTCAGCAGAACCGGCAGGGCCCAGCGGGTCCAGCCGGCGCCGCGCCGAAACGGCCCCAATAAAATGATCAGCAGGGCCAGGGCGATAACCAGCCAGGCGCCGCCCACTACCTTCATTAAGGCCAGGATAAGCAGTTTGAAAGGGGCGGGTACCTCAGCCCACGGCAACCCTACCGCCACAGAATGGTAAGGCATGAACTCATCCCGGAAAAGATAAATAAATCCGGACACGGTCAGTCCGATCAGGACGATCAGGTAGCAACAGAACACGACACGATTTTTTTTATTCATTTTTCCCCCTGGCGTTAATCCCGGTTCCTGTGGACAATTGAACCAAATTGAACCTTTCCGGTTTTCCAAGAATTTTATGAAATATTCGGGGCAGACAGCTTTCATCCAACAATCGGGTAACAGGTCGATTCCGGCTTGATTCCGGATGGATACCCCGGATGGATACCCCGGATTGATACCAGCGATAAAATCATTTTCAGCCGGCTTTTGTCAAATAAATTATGTCGGGTTAGCCCGGGGGTGATTTTCAGCCGAAGCGGTTTCAGGCAAAAGAAGGACAAAAAAAAACCACAGAGAACCCGGGCGCGGTTGGCGTCAATCGGCCCGTGATCTCTGTGGTTAATGACGGTGGCAGGCTCGTCTTGATAAGAATCAGAAGCCTTCTGCTCCGCCGCCGCCAGGCGCGGTTTGGTCCTGGCTACCGCTATCCTGCTGTTGCTGCTGGCCGTAGTCGGGCTGTTCACCGTAACCGGGGTCTTCCGGCGGTTCACAGCCAATTGTAAAGCCGGTAATCAGCAAAAAAGCGGCCATTACGGTAAGAACCTTTTTAAACATCGTTTTCCTCCTTTTGGGCCAGGTTTTTTCTTTAGATGGTGTGGCGATTATTCCCGGTAACCGTCAATTTTTTCCTTCAATTCCGGATCTCTCGCCATTGCCTGGATGATTTCATTGTATTTTTTGATGTTTAATCCCTCGCCTTCCACGGCGTCAATCATCTTCTGTTGATACTTGCTCTGAAGTTCCTGAGCCTTGCTGGAGTCCTCGGTGTTGCGCAGTTCCTCAGAATATTCACTCCGGATTTCAGAGACCGAATCCTGGGCTTTGGCAAATTTTTTCAGATTTTCATCACTGAAATCTGTGGGTTGCTCTTGCTGGGAGCCAGGCTGCTGGTAATCATACTGCTGGCCCTCCTGCTGACCCTGCTGCTGGCCCTGCTGCTGACCCTGACCTTCGTAACCCTGGCCATAGTCCTGGGCAAAAAGCGGCGGGGCGGCCGCCACCAGCGACAGAGCCGCCACGGTCAGAAAAAAAGATTTCCAGGCACTGATTTTTTTGCGCGTTTTTTCCGTTTTCATGTAAACCTCCTTTTGGTTTAACTGGTTTTAATGGTAAGATATTAACCATTAACAATTTACTTAACCCCATGCAGTGATTGTGCCAATCATACGACGAGCTTGTTTAAAATTTTAATGTTTTGATTTTAATGGTATTTTTTATGAAAGCTGTCAAAAGAACTGACCGGGAACGCATGTGCCAAAAAGTCACATGTGGTTCTTTGTCAAAGGAGGCTGTCTCGTGTTGCCCGCATTTTTAAGCCGGCTGAGCCTGCGTTGGCTTCTTATTCTTAATGTCATCATCCCCCTGCTTCTGGCCATGGCGGTGGCCAGTTATTTCGGCCTGCGCGCCCTGGAGCATATCGCCGAAGAGAAGATGCAGGAAGACGTGCAGCTGGTGGCCCGGGCTATCAGGTTACCGGTGAGTTACAGCCTGGAAAAAGAACGGTTCGGCAGTATCAGGCAGGCCATTGAGTCTGTTTTCAGGATTGACCGGGTTTATGGCGCTTATGTCTATGATAAGGACGGTGAGCTTGTCGTGGAGGCCGGCAGTGTTGAATCTGATAAGCAGCAGGAAGATCTGCGGGATGTGGCCCGGGACGGTGAGCGCACCGGACAATATGAAAAAATTCAAGGTCGCCGGGTCTACTCCTATTTTGTTCCCCTGTTTGACTCGACCGGCAAAAGTAACGGGCTGCTTCAGATAACCCGCAAAAGAAGTGATTTTGAAAATTATATCCAATGGCTTCGGGCCAGGGTTGCTTTTATTCTGGCCGGGGCGGGACTGTTTATTGCCGGATTTGTTCTGTTTGGTTTTCAGCGGGCGGCCGGCCAGCATTTTTCCGCCCTGACCCGGAGTATGTCGATAATTCGGGAGGGTGATCGTTCCCACCGGGCCGGCACTTCCGGACCCCGGGAAATCAGCACCCTGGCGAATACTTTCAACGCCATGCTGGACAGCCTGGATCATTCCGAAAAGGAGATTGCCAAGCGGCGGGAAGAGCAGCAGGCCCTGGAGTACAAACTGCGTCAGAGCGAAAAAATGGCGGCCATTGGCCGGCTGGCCGCCGGGGTAGCCCACGAGCTGGGCGCTCCTCTTTCGCTGATTGACGGCAAAGCCCAGCGGAGTCTGCGGGACGGCGGCCTGGATCCGGCCCACCAGAGCAGCCTCCAGGATATCAGAACCCAGGTCAGCCGCATGAACGATATCGTGCGGCAACTGCTTGACTTTGGAAAGGGGACCATGCGGCCGCGCCACTGGACCAGGGCCGGGCACATAGCCGGCTCCGCCCTGGCCGCCGTCAGGCGGGAGGTCGACCAGTCCCTTTGGTTCACGGCCGAGGGGCCCCAGCCCGGACCTTTTATATACGTTGATCCGCTCAGTTTTGAGCAGGCCCTGATAAATTTACTGCGTAACGCCTCCCAGTCGGCGGAAACCAGCCGGGTGCGTCTTTCCTGGGACTTGTCGGAAAACAACGAAGTCTGCTTCAGCGTGGAAGATGACGGGCCGGGCATCCCGGAGGAACTTAAATCAAAAATTTTTGAGCCCTTTTTCAGCACCCACCAGGATCTGAGCAATACCGGCATGGGGCTGTCCATAGTTCACGGCACCGTCAACGAGCATGAAGGCGGAATCACGGTTTTTGATTCGGCCCTCGGCGGCGCCGGTTTCAGAATAACCCTGCCCCCGGTTGACGGGGAGCAGAACAATGATAAAGGAAAACAGAATGTCTGAATCGTCATCATCACCGGCACCATCCGGCAGCCGGGAGCGGATTCTCCTGGTTGAGGACGACTACGGTCTGGCGCAGATGCTCCAGGAGGAGCTGACCGATGCCGGCTATGAGGTAAGCAGCGCCTCTTCCGTGGAAGCGGCCATTAACCTGATCAAGGAGTGGGAACCGGACGCGGTCATCAGTGACCTGAAACTGCCTGATTCCGACGGCATGACCCTGCTGCAGTGGACCAGGGAGCTTTACACCCAGCCGGGATTTTTGATCATTACCGCTTTTGGCAGCATTCCCCAGGCGGTGGAAGCCCTCAAATCGGGGGCGGACGATTTTCTGGCCAAGCCGCTGGATCTGGAGCATCTGCGTATCAGCGTGGATCGTATCCTGCAACGCCGGAAGCTCCAGAAAGAGGTCAGTCGTTACCGGGAGCTCATGGCCCGGGAGGGTTTCCAGGGCATGATCGGCCGCAGCCGGAAGATGCGGGTCATGTTTGATCAGCTCCGCGAAATCGCCACGGCCCGCGGCCCCGTCCTGATCCAGGGGGAAAGCGGGGTGGGCAAGGAGCTGGTTGCCAAGGCCGTTCATGAATTGAGCAACCGCGGCCAGGGGCCGTTTCTGGCGGTAAATTGCGCCGGCATACCTTCGGAGCTGCTGGAAAGCGAATTTTTCGGCCACGAGGAAGGTTCCTTCACCGGGGCGGTGAAAAAAAGGCCGGGCCTGTTCCAGCAGACCCACGGCGGTTCGCTGCTGCTGGATGAGATCGGGGAGATGCCGACCAGCCTGCAATCCAAGCTGCTGCGGGTTCTGCAGGACGGTTGTTTCCGGCCGGTGGGCGGCAACCGGGAGCAGCAGGTCGACGTGCGGGTCATCTGCTGTACCAACCAGGACCTGGAAAGCCTGATCGATTCCGGCGCCTTTCGCCAGGATTTGTTTTACCGGCTGGAAACTTTCAGCATCACGGTGCCGCCGCTGCGGGAACGCCAGGATGATATCCCGTTGCT
>JAWOCW010000322.1:0-3728 GCA_046483615.1 Desulfosudaceae bacterium | reverse complement strand
AAGTTTTCCGGTCAGCCCGGGTTTTTTGACAAACGGCATAAATAGACTCTGGTTTATGGCCGGTCGAGGGCGTTTGGCCGGATATCAGCGGATTCAGCCGGCCGGATGGCCAGCAGGCAGGCCCAGCCGTGATAATGGGGTTGCCCGTGGGACAGATCCGGCTCCAGGCCTTCATAATAATATTGGATTTTCCAGTCATCAAACAAGGTTTTTAATTCCTCAGGAGCAAAATAGTAGGCCATGCAGCCGGCGGTGTCGCTGACCCGGCCGGCATGGTCGAGGCCGGTGTTCTCTCCGGTGCTGTTCCTGCTGGACTCCCCGCCGGACTCCCCGGCGGCAGCGCCGGGATCAGCCTCGGTAAAGACATTGATATAAACTATTCCGGACGGTTTTACGGTTTTTTTGAGGCCGGCGATTGTCCGGCGGCGGGCGGTTTCATCCAGGTGGTCCAGAATGGTGGCGGCTACCACGATATCATAAGCATCCTCGGGATAATCAAAATCAGCGACATCCAGTTGACGGGTAGTCACCGGTAATCGCTCCCGGCGGGCGATTTTTTCCAGTTTGGTCAGCCCGGCTTCGGAACGGTCAATTCCGGTAACCCGGCAGCCCCGCCGGGCCAGGTACAGGGAGTATCGTCCTTCACCGCAGCCCAGGTCGAGACCCAGCCGGCCCCGCAGGGATCTCTTCTGAACAAACTCGACAAATTCCGGCCGCACCTCGCGGCCATAATAAAAGTCCGGTTTATCATAAACTTCGTTAAATGTGGCGGTGCTGTTATCGCTCATGGGAAACATCCCTGCTGCCAGTCAGATCTCTGACCTTTTGTTCAATTTCATCCCGGACCTGCCGCGCCACTGATATGTCTTTTCCGGCGGGGTCTTTGATGTCCCAGTCGATGACAGTCGCCCCCGGCAAATCGGGCCAGTCTTCACCCCGTCCCATGGTAACAATCTTATCCGGCTTCATTTCCGCCAGGGCCTCCTCAAGGGGGCGGGGAAAGCGCAGGAACAGATCCAGGCCTTTTTCCGCCATGACTTTTTCCATGAGGGGGTCAGCCGCCGTGGCCGGTTGGATGCCGGCGCTTAAAGCTTCCACCCGGTCGCCGGCCAGGTGCCGGCTGAAGGCGACGGCCATTTTACCGCGGCAGGCGTTCGGTCCGGAGAGAAACAGGATTTTTTCCCGCTTGAAAAAACGATCGAGCCGATCGGCAGTCGTCTGGACCTCGCTGGCCACCTGGGGGAGTTTGCTCAGGTCGCCGGGCTTTTCCACCCGCCGGTAGCCCATTTCCTCGGTAAATCTGGCCGAGACGGCGTCGAAGAAGTAACGGGCGGTCAAATGAGTGCCGTTAAACAAATTTTTTCCCTTGGTGGCGCCCACGGCCAGCATTACGCCGGTCCGGGAGGAGGAATGGGGGTCAATCAGTCCCAGCTTGTAGCGGCGGGACCAGAGGGCCTGGCTGCGGTCGATCAGGGCTTTCATCTGGGAAGTAACATTGTAAAAGTACATGGGCGAAGCAGCCAGAATTATGTCCGCCCGGCGCAAAAGCGGGTATATCTCGCGGCTCATGTCATCATCCTGCTGGGTGCAGTAGCCTTTTTTTTCGCAGAAGGCGCAGCCCTGACAGGGTTTGATGTTTTTCTCCGGGACGTGAATCAGCCGGGTGGCGGCCCCTTTTGCGGCGAGGGCGTCCAAAAAGGTGGTCAGCAGAAAATTGGTATTGCCTTTTTTGCGAGGGCTTCCCTGTAAACCTAAGGCCAGCATGGCGGTTCCTTTCGTTTCCTGAGGTCGGGTGGCGGAGCTTATTGGAAATCAACCACTATTTCGTCGTACGATTTCCGCCATTTGGGTGGAAGAATGGTCACCCCGGGTTTGAGGTAGCCCACCGCCAGCAGCATGGGAATCCAGTAGTTATCCGGAATGTTGAAGGCCCGGTGGACCCCCTCAATGTCAAATCCGTCCATGGGGTGAGTTTCCAGCCCCAGGCTGGTGGCGGCCAGCATCAAAGACATGGCGAAAAAACCGGCGTTTTTGCAGGCAAAGGCCACTTTCCGGGCCTCGCTGGCGCCGTAAATAATAGACGCGGCCCCGGCGAACCAGTCGCGTTTGGATTCGTCCATTTCACCGGACTCAATCGCTTTCTGGAAGCTTTTTTCCGCCATGGCGTTGTCAAAGGTCCAGCCCGACATGTCGCCCAGCACGATCATGGTAACCGGGGCCTCGGTGATTTTCTCCTGGCCCCAGGCCTGCTCTTTCAAAAGCGCTTTTCGGTCCGGGTCCCGCAGAACCATCAGGCTCCAGGGCTGCAGATTGAATCCTGACGGTGATTTGGAAGCCAGCGAAACCATTTCCCGGATTTTTTCTTCGGAAACATCCTGGTCCGGATCAAAATAATTGATGGCTCGCCGTGTCTCCATCAGTTCTTTAAAAGTCATGTCGTCGCCTCCTTGTTTTTATTTTCATCTTAACAGATATCGGCTGAAAAATCATCCACACCTTTGGGGGACGCCCTTTATAGCGGTACTAAAAGATATAATTTGAAATGTGAAAATATAAAGGGCGTCCCCCAATACTATGGCGCCGCCAGCAAAGAGTTCAGCTGGTCGGGTTCCGTCACGGGGTTGAGGCAGGTGTGGCCGGAACAGACATAGGCCCGCGGCGTTTTGTCGGGGGAGATTGAGGCCGTCAGGGTCGGCATTTGTTCCTTCAGGAATTGCAGTGTTTCCGGGCTGTCGATAAGCACTATTTCAGCGTCCGGCCGGGCCGATCGGGTTGTTTCCAGAAGGAGCCGGGTTTCTTTCCGGTCGGCCGCTCCGGAAATAACCACCCGGGTCAGGCCGGACAGCTCCCGGCCCAGGGCGGCCAGCATCTGGGGCGCGGCCAGGGGTTGGTCAGCCAGTTTCGTTCGGGCCCGGTTAAACAGGGCCCGGGCGCCCTTGTCCCAGCGGGTGTCGCCGGTCAGGCCGGCCAGCCGGAGAAAAACCATGGCGGCGGTTGAAGTGGCCGAGGGCATGACGTTGTCCTGATCGTCTCTGGGCCGGAAAATCAGGTGGCGATCGTGTTCCGCCGTAACAGAGTAACAGGTGCCCTGGCTTTCATCAAAAAACAGGTCGTAAAATTGGCCGGCCAGGTCCAGGGCCCATTTCAGATGGTCCGGGTCAAAACCGGCCTGGTACAGATCGCAGAGTCCTTGCGTCAGCAGGATGTAGTCTTCGGCCAGTCCGGGAATATCGCCCCGGCCGTCGCGCCAGCGTCGCAGCAGGCTTCCGCCGGTCTCATCATAGAGGTTATGACGGATAAAACGGGCCGTTTTTTGAGCGGCTTCTAAATAATCTTTCCGGCCGAGGATCAGGTAGCCCCGGGACAGGGCGGTCAGGGCCAGTCCGTTCCAGCCGCTCAGGATCTTGTCGTCCAGGTGGGGCCGGGGCCGTTGCTGCCTGGCCTCAAACAGGACCTGGCCTCCCCGGGACAAAATTTCCCGGACCTTCTCTTGGGACAGGTTGAAAAAGGCCGCCGTTTCCGCCAGGTCACTGGCCTGGAAGGGGACGTTGATGTTGTTAAATTCCTTAAAGGGGTCTTCTTTAACATTGCCCTCGGGACGCAGACCATAGTAATGGGTCAGGACCCGGGCGGTTTCCCCGGGCAGCAGGGCCTGAACCTCCTCCAGGCGCCAGCCGTAAAAGGCGCCTTCGCGTTTGGGGCCGCCCGCCTGATCCGGGTAGCTGTCA
>JAWOCW010000318.1:0-4568 GCA_046483615.1 Desulfosudaceae bacterium | reverse complement strand
CTGTAATATATACTATGACTGCAGAATTGACAGAAATCAGCGGCGTCGGACCAGCACGAAGCGAATCTCTTGCAGAATCGGGATACCCCACCATCGAATCTATCGCATCGGCTGAGCCAGAAGCACTTGCGACAGCGGCGGACATCACAGAAGATAAGGCCCTTGACTTTATCGTACAGGCACAGAATCTGCTCCCAGCGCCCGGTGACGAGGAGTCTTCACATGTTGTCGCCGCCGTGGCCTCCAGCTTTCTGGACCGGGCCATTCCCGCCGGCACGGTGGTCCTGGGCGAGGTAGGCCTGACCGGCGAAGTCCGGGCCATTAACCATATCGAAACCCGGGTGGCGGAGATCAAAAAAATGGGCTTCAACAACTGCCTGCTGCCCCATGGCAACCTCAAACGCATGGCCCATGAAAAAAAGATCCGGATTCAGGGCGTCAAAACGGTAGCCGATGCCATGGAAGCCCTGTTTCGAAACGGTTGACGGAGGGACAGGATAAATAATAATGTCTAAAAAAAAGCGCGCTCCCGGCCGCCGGGAGGATCATTACGCCCGCCAGGCCCGGACCGATCGCTATCCGGCCCGGTCTGTCTATAAGCTGATGGAAATTCAGAAAAAGCATGGCCTGATAAAAAGAAACGACACCGTGGTGGATCTGGGATGCGCGCCCGGTTCCTGGCTGCTTTATGCCGCCGAACTGGTCGGTCCCGGCGGGGCGGTCAGCGGTCTTGACAAAAAACCCGTGTCCGCGCGGATGCCGGCTAATGTCACCCTCCACATTGGAGATATCAACGATTTTGATACCGGCTTATTGCAAAAAAAGACCGGCGGCGTTAAGGTGGTTTTAAGCGACATGGCCCCGGACACAACCGGCAATAAATCGGTTGATGCCGCCCGGTCCCATGAGCTGGCCGCGCGGGCCCTGGCCTTCGCCTTATCCGCGCTGGCGCCGGGCGGCAACTTCGCCTGCAAAATTTTTCAGGGAGAGGATTTCAAGCCGTTCGTGAACCAGGTCAAAAACGGCTTTGAACGACACGTAATTTTCAAACCCGAGTCCTGTCGTAAAGAAAGCAGGGAAACATATGTGATCGGGCTTAAAAAGAAGGAGTCTACAGATGTCGGGACATAATAAGTGGTCTTCCATCAAGCACAAAAAAGCGGCGGTGGACGCCAAGCGGGGAAAGATATTCACCAAGCTTATCAAGGAACTGACCGTGTCCGCGCGAATTGGCGGGGGCGACCCGGATGCCAACCCCCGGCTGCGGACCGCCATCCAGGCGGCCAAAGCGGAGAACATGCCCAAGGACAATATCGACCGGGCCATTAAAAAAGGCACCGGTGACCTGGAAGGGGTCAACTACGAGGAGCTCACCTATGAGGGATACGGGCCCGGCGGGGCGGCTGTTTTTCTGGAGTCGTTGACCGACAACAAGAACCGGGCCGTCAGTGAAATCCGCCATCTTTTCAGCAAGCATAACGGCAACCTGGGTGAAAACGGCTGCGTCTCCTGGATGTTTGAAAAAAAGGGGTTTATCGAAATTGACCAGGCCGCGGCCGACGAGGAAACCGTCATGGAAACCGCCATTGAGGCCGGGGCCGAGGATGTCCGCGAATCCGACACCGCCTTTGAAGTCATCACCGCGCCCGAAGATCTGGATGCTGTCCGGGATGGTCTGGAGAAGGCCGAACTGCCTATCTCTTTTGCCGAGGTGACCATGCTTCCCCAGACCACCGTCGACCTGGAAGACAAGGAGTCCGAGCAGATGCTCAAGCTTTTAGAAGCCCTGGACGACTGCGAGGATGTTCAAAAACTTTATACCAACGCCAACCTGTCCGATACCGCCCTTGCCGAAAACTGATGCCGCCAGGTGGTCGCGCGCCTGAATCCGCGTCCTGGCAATGCCGTTTTTTCCAGGCGGTTACCCCGAGGCCCCCAAGGCCCACCAAGCCCCCCGGATGGATGGCCCAACCTTCACCGCCAGGTCCGGCTCCGATAATTCAGAATAATGACATAACCGGTAAATGCCAGGGGAATCAGGGCAATGGCCCCGCCGGCGAAAAAAGCCCGGCGAATGGCCTGGTCATGGACAAACAAGGCGAAAAAAGGGGGCGAAACCGTCTGGCCCAGGTAAATCAGCAGGGTAAAAACCGACAGCACCCCCGCCCGGAGTTCACTGGAAGCCAGGCCGGCGGCGGCACTGTTCAAGGTAGGCATCAGCACCCCGAAACCCAGGCCCCACAGGCCCATACCCGCCAGCACCACGGCATAATTGCCGGCCACCCCCACCAGCAGATGGCTCAGGCCACAGCAGACAAAGCCCCATAAAACCCGTTTTCTTTCCGAAAAAGCACGGCTGAGGCGACCGGCCTGGGAAGCGATCACGGCGGACAT
Organism: Desulfosudaceae bacterium; assembly: GCA_046483615.1. Lineage (GTDB taxonomy): Bacteria > Desulfobacterota > Desulfobacteria > Desulfobacterales > Desulfosudaceae > CAYTQK01. The sequence goes on along the minus strand of JAWOCW010000318.1, from coordinate 2,174 downwards.
GCCGGCGGCCACGGATATGGCCAGGCCGGAATGAAGGGTGGTCAGCCCGAACTGCCGGACCACCAGGATGGGCATGTACACAATAATTCCGTAAAGCAGCACAAAACCCATGAAATTGGAAAAGAACAGCCAGATGGCGCGGGTATTGGCCATGGCGGACAGGGCTTTCAGCAGGTACCCCCGGGTCCTGGCAGCGCCGGACGGTTCCCGGAGCCGGACCGCCACCACAATCCCCAGAAGTATGGCCGCCGAATGGAGGTAAAAGGGGAGGAACCAGGCCAGGGTGGCCAGGGCTCCGGAAACCAGGGGAACGGTGGCATTGGTCAGGGCCTGCACCGTCACCCGCCAGCCCATGGCCCGGCTTCTCTCCGGTTCCTGATACATGTCCCCGATGGCCGCCACCACCGTGTTGAGCATGCCGCCCACCCCGATGCCCTGGCAGGCGCGCCAGACCAGCACCAGCCAGAAGGAGCGGGTCTGGGTGATCAGCAAACCACTGACACCGAATAAAAAAACGCAGGGCACGATCACTTTTTTACGACCGAGGCGGTCGGCTACGGCGCCCAGCAGCGGCGTGGACACCAGGGCGGCCAAGGTATAGGCACTCAGGGCCAGGCCGATGTTCCGGCTGGTGGCCCCGCGCAGATCCAGCATGGCCGGCAGGATCGGACCCACCAGACTGCCGCCGGTGACGGCAAACATGACCACCAGCAGCAACAGCCATAAATTCAAGTTATTACGAACAGGCATCAGCAGGCAACCCATCACCGTTCCAGGGACGACAGGCGTTTTCGGAACGGAAATCGCGGGAATCATTGATAACGGCTGCGGCCGGGGCATATTTCCGGACGAGCGGATTACCAGACTAATTGATCAATCACCCGGGGAGGCCAACACGAAAAACCGGTGATAGTTATTTTCCGGCAGGGTCCGGTTGACGGAAATGGTAAAACCGGCCCGGCGCATGTCAGCCACAATCCGTTTCAGGGGATAGGACTTGACTCCGATTTCCCAGTAATGCTGGTGCCCGGCCGGCTCCCGGTAGGCCGGAATACGCGGTATGTCCCGAAACCATCCCAGATAACCGTTTTTCTTCATCCAGGGCAGATGCAGTTGAAAATCAATATATTTTCTGATCTGGGGCAGCGAAATCAGGACATATTTCCGGGAAATCCGGCCCAGACCCCGCAGGCAGGGAACAAACCGCTCATAGGGCAGATGTTCCAATACCTGGAACGCGGCCACCACATCAAACGAATTGTCCCGGAAGGGCAGATTAGTGATATCGGCCGTGACGTCAGCCTCCACCTCGGAGGAAAGATCACAGGTAAATACTTCATAGCCCATTTTCCGCAGGATCGAGGACATGATCCCATCACCGACCCCCAGCTCCAGGACACTGTCCGGCCGGCATTCCGAGATATACTCCATCTGGGAAAAATAACTGCACCATCGCCCGTAACCTATCCGCTTATAATAACCGTCCTCGTTCCGGGAGCGAATCATCCTGGTCACCCTTTCGGTTGAGCCGATCCGGCTGAAGCCGGATCGGCTCGTGAAATATCCGGGTTAGTTTCAGGCCTTATCTTCAGCAGCCTCTTCCTGGCCGGCCATCTCTTTGTGCTTCTCGAAACGCTCCCGGTATTCTTTTTCCATCTGGGCGGACAGACGCCGGGACTCTTCCGGGAAAGTTTTCTGCAGGGCGGCGTAGCGCACCTCCCCGGCCAGAAACTCCTGCAGGGTACCGTCCGGCTCCTTGGAATCCAGAATAAAGGGATTTTTACCCTCTTTCTTCAAGTCGGGGTTGAATCGATACATGGGCCAGTAACCGCTCTGCACGGCCAGCTTCATCTCTTCCTGGCACTTGCCCATGCCCTTTTTAATACCATGGTTGATACAGGGAGCGTAACACATGATCAGGGACGGCCCGGCATAGGACTCGGCTTCGGTGACGGCCTTGAGCAGTTGCTGCTTGTTGGCGCCCATGGCCACGCTGGCCACGTAAACATATTCATAGGTCATGAACATCCCGCCCATGTCCTTCTTGGAGGTTTTCTTGCCGGAAGCGGCGAACTTGGCGATGGAGCCCATGGGCGTGGCCTTGGAAGACTGGCCGCCGGTGTTGGAATAAACCTCCGTGTCAAACACCAGCACATTGATATCCTCGCCCGTGG
>JAWOCW010000196.1:0-12301 GCA_046483615.1 Desulfosudaceae bacterium | reverse complement strand
CTGGCCTGGCATTCCACCAGCTGTAAGCCGCCGAAGTATTCATTGCTGCAATGATGATCAATGTTGATCAGTGGTAGGTCTGGTGGCAGGTCTGGTGGCAGGTCCGGTGGCAGGCCGGGTGGCAGGTTTGATGACTGCTTCGTCGGCAGGCTGCTTATGCTTTCGGCGATTTTTCCGAGACGCTCGATTTTACTGCAGTCCAGCACAACTACCAGGTCATACCGGCTCAAATCCGGAATCTCGTTAACCACCAGGTCGCTGCCGCTCAGAAACTGGTAAGCAGGTGGCACCGGGTGCTCGTTGTAGAGCGTTACTTTCTTGCCGTGGTTTTTAAGCCCCACGCCCAGCGCTATTAAGGAGCCGATGGCATCCCCGTCCGGATGAATATGTGAAGCAAGCAGAACCTCCCGGCTGGCCTGCAGCCGCGCGGCAACCTCCTCGTACATGATAAACCTATATTTGTTATATTTCTTTAAGCAGCCTGTCGATTCGTTCACCGTAATCAATAGATTCGTCGTAATAAAAGTGAATCGCGGGCATGTATTTTAAATCCAGCCTTCCGGCTAAAGAACGTTTGATAAATCCAGAGGCGCTTTTTAATCCGGCGGCGGCTTCCCGGTGTTCTTTTTTACCGCCGGTGACAGTATAGTAGATGTGGGCGTTGCCCAAGTCCGGCGACACATCCACTCCGGTTACCGTGACTCCGGAAATCCTGGGATCGCGGAGCTCCTGCTGAAGAAATTCCGAGATCCGGCGTTGGATTTTCTTGCCTATTCGTTCCGCTCTGGGATATGACTTCATATAGTAAAAATTTCCATTTCCGTGTGGCTGATCCGGGCCAGGGCGATCTCTTCGGCCAGGTTGAATATTTTATCTATCCTGGCGTTGATGACCCGCCGGTCATTGCCGACCAGGGCAAAACCTATCTGGGCCTGCTGGTGGCGGTCCTGATCGGCTGTTTCCGCGACTGATATGTTAAAGGCGTTGTCAAGCCGGTCAATTAATGATTTAACCACTTTCCTTTTTTCTTTGAGAGACCGACATCCATCAATATGAAGGATAATGACCCCGGTTCCGATAACCATGATTATGCCAAGACCGGCTGAATCTCTTCGTAATAAAAGCATTCCAGGACGTCGTTGACCTTGAGATCATTGAAATTGTCAACGCCGATACCGCACTCGAAGCCGTTTTTGACTTCCCGGGCGTCTTCTTTGAAGCGCCGGAGTGAACCGACCAGGCCTTCGTAAATAACCACCCCGTCTCTGATAACCCGGATCTTGCGGTTTCGGGTGATGGTACCTTCCACTACCAGGCAACCGGCAATGGTCCCTTTTTTGGGAATGACGAACAGCTCCCGGACTTCCGCCCGCCCGAGGACCCTTTCTTCGTATTTGGGTGACATCAGGCCGGTCACGGCTTCCTTGACATCCTCAATCAGGTCGTAGATGACATTATAGTAACGGATGTCGACATGCTCTTCACTGGCTACTGTCTTGACCTTGCTACTGGCCCGGACGTTAAATCCCAGAATAATGGCGTTGGAGGCTGAAGCCAGGGCGACGTCGGATTCGGTAATAGTTCCCGCCCCGGCATGAATGATGTCAATGGCCACATCCTCGGCCGATATTTTTTTCAAAGCGTCTTCAATTGCTTCGCAGGAGCCGTTGACATCGGTTTTGATGATAATGTTCAAATGGCTGACATCACCGGCCTGCATTTGTTCGAAAAAGTTTTCCAGGCTTACCTTGGTGGACCTGGCCAGGTCCTTGGTGCGTTGCTTCTGGTAGCGGTTTTCACTGACCATTCGGGCGTTTTTCTCATCCTGCAGGGCGATGAATTCATCCCCGGCATTGACGACGCCGCCCAGCCCCAGTATCTCAACCGGCGTGGACGGGCCGGCCAAGTCGATCATGGCGCCGATATCGTTAAGCATAGCGCGGATCTTGCCGTGGTATATTCCGCAGACCACCGCTTCCCCTACCTTCAGGGTGCCCTCCTGAATAAGTACCGTGGCTACCGGACCCCGGCCGGGATCAACCTTGGACTCAATAACCAGGCCTTTGGCAAATTTGTCGGGATTGGCCTTTAACTCCAGCATCTCGGATTGAAGAATGATCATGTCGAGCAGGTCGTTAATGCCGATCTGCTGTTTGGCGGAAACATTGACAAAAATTGTTTCGCCGCCCCATTCTTCGGAAATCAGGTCGTGCTCCGCTAATTCTCGTTTGACCCGTTCCAGGTCGGCATTGTCTTTATCAATTTTGTTGACAGCCACCAGGATGGGAACATTGGCCGCCCGGGAATGATTGATCGCCTCTACGGTTTGAGGCATTACCCCGTCATCCGCGGCGACCACCAGGACGACGATATCAGTGGCCTGAGCCCCCCGGGATCGCATGGAGGTAAAGGCTTCATGTCCGGGAGTGTCCAGGAAAACCACCGCCCCCTTGTCCGTTGCAACTTTGTAGGCGCCGATATGCTGGGTGATCCCACCTGCTTCTCCATCAGCGATATGGGATTTTCGAATCACGTCCAGCAAAGATGTTTTGCCGTGATCGACGTGGCCCATGATGGTCACTACCGGGGCCCGGTGTTGCAAAGTTTCCGGAGCGTCTTCGCTGGCTGTGTTGAGAATCTCCTCTTCGGCCAGGGAAGCCCGTTCCACTTCATATTCAAATTCCGTCGCCACCAGCGCGGCCGTGTCATAATCTATGGCCTGGTTAACCGTGGCCATGACACCGAGCCCCATCAGCTTGGAGATGATTTCACTGGCTTTGATACCCATGCGTTTGGCCAGTTCGGCCACAGTAATGGATTCGTCGATTTTGATCCGCCTTTTGATGGCCTTGGGCGTGGTAATCTGGGTTTTCTCACTGCCCGGGACCCTGGTTTTGCCTTTGCCCTTTTTGCGGTTCCGTCCCCGGGGCCGACTGTCGTAAAGTGCCGCGCCTTCGACTACTTCCCGGCGTTTAAAAGACGATTTTTTCTTCTCCACCCGAGCTTCATCAGTAGTTGTTTCTTCTGTCTTTTTACGTTTTTTACGGGCCTTTTTGGAGGGCTTTTGGTCCTTGTCCTCTTGGGTCGGCGGCGCCGTTGGTTCTGTTTTGGCCGAAGGTTTGGAAACCGTCTTTCGGGGTTCGGTGGTTACCGCCGGTTTTTCGGGAAATTTTATGATTCTGGCGGCTTCCTGCTTTTTGGTCTTGGCTTTTTTCTTTTTAGCTTCAGAGGCGGGCTCGGAGCTGTCCGGCTCCTTTGCTTCCGCTGTGGCTTCGGTTTCATCCGCTGTCGTCGAGGCGGTCGCGTCTGGTTCGGTGGTCACGGCTTCTTGTTCGGCTGCTTCCTGAGTCTCTTTTTCCTGATCCGGGACGGACTCTGCCGTGGTTTCCGTGGCTTCCGCCATTTCATCTGATTCGGCTGATTTGTCCGATTCAGCTGATTCCGGGGCAAGGGAGGCCGCTTCTTCGTCCGCCGGCTCGGTTAATTCCTCCGCCTCCCGGGAAGGGGCCGCGGTGGTCGTTTCCTGTTCGGGAGCAGTTTCCCCGGTTCCCTCCGGTGCCTCTTCCGGCGTTGTTTCAGCCGGTCGGGTTTTCTGCCGGCGTTTCCGGATGATGGTCGAACCTACCCGTTTTTGTTCAATGACGTCAGCCTGAGTGCTCTGAGCGCCAAAGACCTCCTGCCTGACCTTGTCGGCTGTGTCTTTATCCAGCGAACTCATATGACTTTTCACTTCAAGGCCCATTTGCTTCAGTTTTTCCAAAAGCACCTTGTTGGTCATATTGAGCGCTCTGGCAAGTTCGTATATCCTGATTTTTGCCAATCCAGCCTCCTTAGCCCGAACACCGAATAAAACGTTGTTATAATTTAATTTATTTTTAAAAACAAGATATTTTCAGTTTGTCGCAATAATCCCGACAGATCTTATCCCGATCAGTCTTGTTCTTCTTCTCCGGTTTTTTCTCCGGCAGCTTGCCGGGGAGCGGTATCTCCAGCCTCAGCCTCATCTCCCGCGGCATTTTCCGGGGTGACCTCCGCGGCCATCCCGGCAGGCGTCGCGGCCAGCTCCTCAGTGGAGTCGTCCGGGGGCTCTTCCGGGGATTGATCCGGGGATTGGTCCGCGGATTGATCTGGGGATTGGTCCGCGGGATCTGCCGCGGAATCTGCCGGGGGCGCTTCCGGAGGGGCTGGCTGCGCCGGCGGCTCCTCCTCCTCCTCGTCGGAATCGCCTTTCGGGATCTGTTCGGCTTTGGCGATCAGGTCCGCGGCCATTTCTTCGTCCACGCCCTCGACTTCTATTAAATCACTGATTTCAGCTTTGCTGATTTCTTCGGCTGAATAGAAACCCATTTCGCACAGGGCATTAGCCAGGGGCTCGTCCACCTCCGGAATTTTCAAAAGAGAGCCGTATCCCTTGGCCATCATTTTATTATATATAGATTCGCTGACCACATCAAGCTGCCAGCCGCTCAGCCGTGAAGCCAGTTTGACGTTCTGGCCCCGTCGGCCGATGGCCAGTGAATGCGACTCGTCTGATACAATAACCTCCATGGTGGTGTTTTCAACGTCCATGATAACCCGGGATATCTCGGCCGGGGAGAGGGCGTTGCAGACGAATTTGGCCGGGTCGATATTCCAGGGAACAATGTCAATCTTTTCGCCCCGCAGCTCTTTGACCACGTTCTGAATGCGGTTACCCCGGACTCCCACGCAGGCGCCCACCGGATCAATATCAATGTCATTGGAAACAACCGCTATTTTGGTCCGTCCTCCCGGCTCCCGGGCAATGGCCTGGATGGTAATGATTCCTTCACTTATTTCCGGCACTTCAGTCTTAAACAGGTTGACGACAAAGTCCGGATGCGCCCGGGAAAGGATGATCTGCGGACCGGAGGCCTCTTCTCTGACCTTCATGATGTTGGCCCGCAGGCGATCGCCCCGGCGAAAATTTTCACCGGGAATCTGTTCCCGGGTTGTCAGAACCGCTTCCGCTTCCCCAATATTGACGATGACATTGCCGCGATCAATGCGCTGCACGATGCCGTTGATTATATCACCTTCTTTATCAATAAAATTTTTGTAGACCATACTGCGTTCGGCATCATGCATTTTTTGAATAATCACCTGCTTGGCGGATTGCGCCGCGATCCGTCCAAAGGTGTTGGTGTCCATTTTCATGCCCAGGCTGTCGCCGAGATCGCATTCCGGATCCAGTTGACGACCTTCGGCCAGGCTGATTTCGGTGTCGGGGTTGGTGACTTTTTCCACCACCTCTTTGAATTGAAACACTTCTATCTCGCCGGTGGCGTCGTCATAGATGGTTTCAATGTCCGTCGTGGCGCCGAACTTTTTTCTGGCAGCGGATTTTAATGCTTCTTCCAGAGCCTTGATCAGTACTTCACGGTCAATACCTTTGTCCCGGCTGACTTGATCAACAACACGTTTTATGTCCTGAATCACCATTGGTCGACTCCATCGTCGTTAACTAGTTGTGCTTTTTTTATGGCCTGGCAGGGGACGTTAAATTCCCGGTTGTCCACTGTAATCCCGACATGGTTATCCGCCATACCAAGCAGCACGCCTTTAAACCGTTTCCGGCCATCTACCGGCCGGCTGGTTTTAATGACCACCGTTCTGCCCGCGAATCGTTCAAAATCCTGCGGTTTTCCAAGCGGACGGTCAATCCCGGCAGATGATACCTCCAGGGTATAAGCCTCGCCGTCTTCCAGGTACACATCCAGCAGGTCGCCTGCCTGACGGCTGACGCGGGCGCAATCTTCAATCGACACGCCGCCCTCCCGGTCCAGATAAAAGCGCAACACCCGGCCGCTTTTTTCTCTCTGGAATTCAATATATACCAGTTCCAGGCCCTCGCTGTCACATATGGGCGTTACCAGCCGGCGAACCCGGGACACCAGGGCGCCATCTTCATCCAGAAAGCGGTTTGCCGGGGATTTTTCATTATTCCCGCCCGGCCGGCTGTTATTTTGTGGCTCATCCTGCCGCATTTGCAACCATCATTTTAAAAACAAAAAAACGGGCAGTTGCCCGTTTCCAGAAGATTCAGCCCTATATTTAAGAAATCCGTCGACTGCCCGATGCTTTTTGCCTTTACCTCCAGCACCAGACAGACGCTTCCAACAGCTTTTGCGCGCGCTACATGGAGCGGGCAACGAGACTCGAACTCGCGACACCAAGCTTGGGAAGCTTGTACTCTACCAACTGAGCTATGCCCGCTTATTCATGTTAATCAAACATTATGGTAAAAAAAAATAATTTGTCAAGATAAAACAATGATGGCTTCGTAAAAAATCGATTTGTTACCCGGTCATCCCATTTGAAATTTTTACCAAATCGAACTTAGAAAGGATATTTCATGGGATATTCGGGTCAAATAAATCCCTTTTTAATCAGAACACGCCGGGCGTCGCCGGCCACGTAAAGAGAACCGGCAATGCACAAGGCCTGATCCCCGGTCATCTCGGAGAGGGCCTGGTTAACAGCCATTTCCACGGTGTCTGTCACCACAACCGATCTGGTCAATCCCCGGGCGGCTTTTTCCAGGGTGGCCGGGGCGATGGCCCGACCGGTTTCGGCCCGGGTGACGATGGTGGTCCGGCATAGCGGAACCAGCGTTTTTAAAATGGAAAGATAGGCTTTGTCGTCGAGGATGCCGATAATGAGAGTGATTTCACGGCCGTCCAGGCTCTGACGCAGATAATCAGCCAGGCTCCTGGCGGCCATGAGATTGTGGGCGCCGTCGATCAGGATAAACGGGTCCCGGGAGACGATTTCCAGGCGGGCCGGCCAGGCGGTCGTGGCCAGTCCTTGGCGGATAGCCGTTTCCGGAATATTCCAGGAGCGCTCATTCATTATTTCACAGGCGGCCAGGGCCAGGGAGGCGTTGACCTGCTGATGCGCCCCGGCCAGGCTGGAGCGCAATTTTCTCAGAACGGTGCCAAGGCCATAATAGGTAAACTGCCCGGATGATCCGTTTCGACGGGTTTTGAAATGGGTGCCCCTGATATAGACGGGGGCGTTGCGCCGGCGCGCCACGGTTGTTATGCGGTCCCGGGCCTGTTGTTGGGAGACACCGGTTATGAGCGGGGTGTCCTGCTTGATAATGCCGGCTTTTTCGCCGGCGATGGCCGCCAGGGTTCGCCCCAGGTATGTCTGATGCTCCAGGGAGATGTTGCTGATAATGGACAGGTCGGGGTTGATGACGTTGGTGGCGTCATATTGACCGCCCATACCCGTTTCAATAATGGCCACCTCAACCTGCTGCTGGGCGAATTCATGGAAAGCCATGGCAGTGGTATATTCAAAAAAAGTGGGCTGGCGATCGTGACCGTGCTGGACCTGGACCGCCTTATAAGCCGCCACCACCCGGTCGTTGGTGATGGGAATGTTGTTAACGGTAATGCGTTCGTTAAAACTGACCAGGTGGGGTGAGGTGTAACGTCCCACCCGGTAGCCCGCCTGGTGAAGAATGGTGGACAGCATGGCGGCGATGGAACCTTTGCCGTTGGTGCCGGCCAGGTGGATAGTCGGGAATCTGTCCTGAGGACTGCCCAGGCCGGCCAGGATGGTCTGGATGGTGGTAAGTTCAAGTTTGATACCGAACCGCCGCAGGCCATACATTTCGGACAGACACTGTTCGTATCGTCGGTGATCGCTCATAAGGTACTCTCCACTAAAAAAACCCGGCCGCAGTGCGGCCGGGTTTTTTTTATCTTTCCTGATTACGATAATGCTGAAGTCTGAATTCAGATTAGCGGAAGCGTCGTCTTTTGGATTCGGCGATACGCTGCCGACGGAGAGATTCTCGCTCTTTACGACGTCTGAATTCACTCGGCTTTTCATAGGTTTTTCTAAGCCGGAGTCTTTTGAAAAGGCCGTCATTCTGTATCTTTTTTTTCAATACCCGCATGGCCTTTTCAAGATCATTATCTATGACGCGGACTTCTATCTCTTTCAAATTTCCTCACCCTTTCTTTGCCCTTCGAAGCAACCGCGGTGGTGCCGGAGGCTGCCCGCAAGGTTTTTTTAACCAAATTTTCTCAAATTTTATTAACGCTCAAATCTTCTTAACGACGGTTTCGTATGCTAAAACCGACCAAAATTATATATATACCAAAAATACAATTTTAAGCAAGAATTTTTTGTTTTTTTTGACCGCGGCCATGGTCAGCCTGGCCCCGGTCTTTTTTTAAAAAATATCTGCCCGGGACAATTACAGTTTGGAGACCAGTTCATCGGCCACTGTCTTGACATCCGGCTCACCGTCGAGGGTGATATACTTCATGTCGTTATCTTTGGCCGCCAGATCCTTGAAATAGTAAGCCGCGGCCAGGGTGCCGTTTTCACTGTCGTAGTAGATGTCATGCCGTTTGTTGATGGCGGCTTCGTCCTGGTCGTCGCCCCGGGTTTTCAGTTCACCGCCGCAAACGCGACATTTGTCTCCGTCCGGTTTGATGGCATCGATATGAATGTTGTTGGGGTGGTTGTTGTCGTTGACGCAGAGCCGCCGTCCCATGATTCTTTTCTTGGCGATTTCGCGGTCGAGAATGATTTCTACCACGATATCCAGCTTCATGCCTCTTTCTTTGAGGGCTTCATCCAGTTTGACGGCCTGGGTCTTGTTGCGGGGGAATCCGTCCAGGAGCCAGCCGTTCTTGCAGTCATCTTCCTGCAGGCGGTCGAGTATCATGGGGATGGTGATCTCGTCCGGGACCAGATCGCCGTTGTCGATATAGGACTTGGCCTTTTGGCCCAGTTCAGTACCCTTGGAAATGTTTTCCCGGAAAATGGCGCCCGATTCGATGTGCGGCAGGTTGTATTTGTTTTTTACTATGGCGCCCTGGGTTCCCTTGCCGCTGCCGTTGGGACCGAAAAATAAAATGTTCATTACCCTCTCCTTTTTTAACTTTTTACGGGTTTCTTTCTGATAATTATAGACGTGAATCGTCTCCAGCTGTTATGTTAAAAAAATCATGTATTATTAGAATAAGATTTGTTTGTCAAGGCCGCCGGGTTATTTTTAGCCCGGGTTGATTAAATTTTCTTGACAAGGCCTGCGGCTGTAGTAGAATATATTATTGAATAATTGATTTGCCCGCCTTTTGATAAACACCACAAATTTGCGGACTCCGTAGATTTCCATGTTTTCTTAGAATAATCAGCGGTTTGATTATACAGCAACAAGCCTGATTGTTACAATCAAGCGGCGGTTACCAGGCCATCAATCCATGGTTCTGGTTCACTTTCCCTGTTAAGACTGAATATGACTGAAACAGCCAGCACCGGTGTTGGCGGAGCGAGAACGAATAAACTGAAAAAAGGTATCGATGTATGAATTTATCCGAGTTGAAAAAGAAAAAGATGGATGAGCTGAAAGTTATCGCCGGTCAATACAAGATTGATTGCGCGGGCCTTAAGAAGCAGGAGCTGATTTTCACCATTCTGCAGAATGAAGCGGAGAACAACGGTTACATCTTTGGTGAAAGCACGCTGGAAGTCCTTTCCGATGGATTCGGATTTTTGCGCTCTCCGGATTACAGCTATTTACCGGGACTCGATGATATTTACGTGTCACCTTCCCAGATCCGTCGCTTTAATCTCCGAACCGGTGACATTGTTTCCGGTCAGATCCGTCAGCCCAAGGAAAATGAACGTTATTTCGCCCTGCTCAAGGTTGAGGCCATCAACCATGAAGACCCCGAGACTGCCCGGGAAAAAACATTTTTTGACAACCTGACCCCGCTTTTCCCGGATCAGAAGGTCAGCCTGGAGCGGGAACCGGATAATTATTCCATGCGGATCATGGACCTGCTGACGCCCATCGGGTTCGGTCAGCGGGGATTGATTGTTTCTCCGCCCCGGGCCGGCAAAACCATGCTGCTTCAAAATATCGCCAACAGTATCATCGCTTCTCACAAAAAAGTGGTCCCGTTTGTGCTGTTGATCGACGAGCGTCCCGAAGAGGTTACCGACATGCAGCGCTCTGTCAACGCCGAGGTGATCAGCTCCACTTTTGACGAGCCGGCCGAACGTCATGTCCAGGTGGCTGAAATGGTGATTGAAAAGGCCAAGCGCCAGGTAGAGCATAAAAAAGACGTGGTCATCCTGCTGGACAGTATTACCCGCCTGGCCCGGGCCTATAACTCGGTGGTGCCTTCCAGCGGCAAGGTCCTCTCCGGCGGGGTGGACTCCAACGCTCTGCACCGGCCCAAGCGTTTTTTCGGAGCGGCCCGGAATATAGAGGAGGGCGGCAGCCTGACCATAATCGCCACCGCCCTGGTCGATACCGGCAGCCGCATGGATGAAGTTATTTTCGAAGAATTTAAAGGCACCGGCAACATGGAGCTGCAGTTGGATCGTAAGCTGGCCGATCGGCGCGTTTATCCGGCTATCGACATCAACCGATCAGGCACCCGGAAAGAAGAGCTGCTGGTGGAAAAGGATGTTTTAAGCCGGGTCTGGGTGCTGCGTAAATTACTGGCAACTTTAAATTCTGTTGACGGAATGGAATTTTTACTTGATAAAATGAGCAGCACCAAGAATAATGGTGATTTTTTAAAAGCCATGAATTCATGACGGCTTGAGCCCGTCCAATAAGAATGATGGAGGTTAAGACCATGAAGAAAGAGATACATCCGGAATATCATGAAGCCAATGCCAGGTGCGTGTGCGGCCATGAATTTAAGGTCGGCTCCACCCGGGAATCGATCAGCGTCGAAATCTGCTCCAAGTGCCATCCCTTTTTTACGGGCAAGCAGAAGCTGGTTGACACCGCCGGTCGCATCGAACGCTTCCGCAGGAAGTATGCCAAATATGATCAGAAAGACGCCCGGTAGTAAGCGGTTGGTATTGACCACCGATAGAAGGCGGCGGACCGGATGGTGATCAGCCGGTCAGATTATTAAAGGCCCCCCTGGCGGGGATAGGAGCGCGACCGGGAATTACCGGGAAATGTTTGATAAATTACAAGAGGCGGAAGACCGGTTTTCCCGGCTGGAATCCATGATGGCGGACCCGTCGGTGATCCAGGACCGGGAAGCGTATCAGCGTTACAGCCGCGAACACTCCGAGTTGTCCAAGATAGTCGAAGTATACCGTGAATATCAGGATATCGAGGCCGATTTGTCGGAAAGCCGGGAGCTGCTTCAGGACAAAGATCCGGAGATCAAGGACCTGGCTCAGCAGGAGGTCGACGAACTGACCCGCCGCCGGGAAGAGCTGGAAAGCCGACTGAAAAAGCTGCTTATCCCCAAAGATCCCAATGATAAAAAGAATGTTTTGATTGAAATCCGGGCCGGTACCGGCGGAGATGAGGCGGCCTTGTTCGCCCATGATCTGTTTCGCATGTACTGGCGCTTCGCCGAGCAGAAGGGCTGGAAAATTGAGATCATGAGCAGCCATGAGACCGGCGTGGGCGGTTACAAGGAAGTTGTTTTAATGGTATACGGTCAAGGCGCTTTCAGTTATTTCAAGTATGAAAGCGGGATTCACCGGGTTCAGCGGGTTCCGGAAACCGAGACCCAGGGCCGGATCCACACTTCGGCGGTGACCGTGGCGGTGTTGCCCGAGGCCGAAGAAGTCGAATTGACCATTGATCCGACTGATATTAAAACTGACGTTTTCCGGGCCAGCGGTCCGGGAGGGCAGTCCGTCAACACCACCGATTCGGCCGTGCGGTTGACTCATCTGCCGTCCGGGGTGGTGGTCACCTGCCAGGATGAAAAATCCCAGCTCAAAAATAAAAATAAAGCCATGAAGGTCCTCCGGGCCCGCCTTCTGGATCGTTTGATAGAAGAACAGAATGAGAAGCGGGACGGCGAGCGCAAGGACCAGGTCGGTTCCGGCGACCGCAGCGGCCGCATCAGAACCTATAATTATCCCCAGGGCCGGGTTACCGATCACAGGGCCGGCATCACCTTGTATAAACTGGACACCATTTTGCAAGGTGACCTGGAACCGCTTATCGAGGGACTGGCGGCCTTTTTCAACGCCCGGCAATTACAGCAATCCCCGGACAACGGCAATGCCTCCTGACAGTGCCCGCTGGACCATTCTGGATGTCATGCAGTGGGCGGCTAAATATTTTAACTCCCATGACGTCGAAAGTCCCCGCCTGTCGTCGGAGCTGCTGCTGGCTCATGTGCTCGGCCTTAACCGGCTGGATCTTTACCTGGACTACGATCGTCCCCTGGAAGCCGACGAGCTGGCCGCCTTGCGTTCCCTCATTAAACGACGGGCCGGTGGCGAACCGGTAGCCTATATTGTCGGTGAAAAGGATTTCTGG
>JAWOCW010000194.1:0-3100 GCA_046483615.1 Desulfosudaceae bacterium | reverse complement strand
GATCATGGCTGGCCCAGTCGCTGTAGACCGCAATGCAGGCAAGAACAAAGCCGATCACGGTGCTGCCGGCGTCTCCGAGAAATACGGAAGCCTTTCCTTTACCGCGCAGGTTATAGGGAAGAAACCCCAGGCAACTGCCCATTATTGCGATAGATATCCAGCCAATAAAGACCTGATCGGTTTGAAAAGCGACCAGGCCCAGGAAAAAGGCGATCATGGCGCCCAGACCGGCGGCCAGCCCATTCATGCCGTCAAAAAAGTTCATGGCGTTGGTGATCCCGATAATCCAGAGAAAGGTCAGGGCCAGATTGGCAACCTGCGCTGTCATTCCCAGTTGCAGGGGGACTACCCGCAGAATCACTCCTTGCTGGACCACCACAATTACCGCTGTTATCTGGGCCATTAATTTAAGTTTGGCCGAAACTTCATGAATATCGTCCAGGAGGCCGACGATAAAAATCAGCAGGGTGGCGTATAAAATGGAACATACGGCGGGGTTGAAGATCCCGTTGTAAACTATGGCCAGGAGGAAAGACACAAATACGGCCGCACCGCCGAGAAGCGGAGTAGCCGTCTGGTGGGTCTTGCGGGCATCAGGGATATCCAGAATATTGTACCGCGCGGCAATCCATATACAAATAGGCGTAAGACAGAAAGAAATGCTTCCGGAAACAACCAATAAATAAAGCCCGCGCAGGCCCGTCTGGGCAAACTGGCTCATAACCGGGGGAAGCATCAGGCAGACGGTTAGTATGAGCGCGGGAATATAGAGATACCACCAGAAGCCTGTCGTTTCAGGAGAGGGCTTCATCATTGCCGGATCCCCCGTAAATGGATTTCAATTTTTCAATAATGTAATCAAGTTCCGGATTTGTCAGTGCGGGGTAGATCGGGATGGAAAGGGCCCGCTCCCAGGCCGTATCGGATCGGGGATAACCGCTTAGTCCAAGATAGCGATGCAGGGGGCGGAAAACAGGTTTTTCGCAGGCAATTCCCTCCAACTGCATTTTTTCCCGGATCTTTCCGGCCCCGGGCAGGTCGATAACATAGCGAAAATAGATGTGCCCCGGATGCGGCCTGGGGAGGGATAAGCCGGTGGAGGCCAGAGCCCGGTCATAGGCCTCGGCAATTGTCCGGCGGCACCGGATAAAATCATCCAGTCGCTCCAGTTGGGACAGTCCCAGGGCGGCCTCAAGGTCGGTCATCTTGTAATTGTAACGTACTGCATAAGAGGGGCGATTGTCATAGTCGCGCAGATCTTTGATGTGATCAATGAGAGAAGGGGAATCGGAAATTACCATTCCGCCTTCGCCGGTGGTCATTACTTTGGTAGCGTAAAAGGAAAAAACAGCCGCTTTTCCGAATGTTCCCAAGGGGCGTCCGTTCAGAGTCCCGCCCGCCGCTTGAGCGCAATCTTCTATAATCGGGATGCCCAGTTCTCCCAGCGAATCCAGATTCGCCGGCCGGCCGAACAGGTGAGGCACGACAAGGGCCTTGGTACGAGCGGTAATTCGCCGGCGAACATCGGTCGGGTCAAGATTGTAGCTGTCGGCTTCGATATCAGCCGGGACCGGCGTGGCGCCGGCATGATGAACGGCATGTAAAAGGGCCGCGCAGACATAGCTGGGAATAATTACTTCGTCACCGGAGCCAACGCCCAGGGAAAGAAGAACCAGATGCAGAGCGGCGGTTCCCGAACTGACCGCCGCTCCGTGTTTTGTCTGAAACTTCCGGGCAAAGGCTGTTTCGAATTTTTCCACTTCCGGGCCCTGGGCTACCATCCCGGAAAGGATCGTCTGCCGGGCCCGATTTGCCTCCGGGTCTCCAAGGGTGGGGCGGGAATGGGGAATATGCATCATGCCTACTCTGTTATCTTGATATTTATATATTTATAAAAAGGCGCAGGGCGCAAAAGGCTTCCGCATATTTGACGCGCCCCTGAATGCCGCGGAAATTGGCGCTGGAGTATGCTATATCAACTATGGATACGCCTTCAATATTAGTTTTCAGCATCTGGGACTCGTGGGCCTTTAACAACTCAATTTTCCGGTCAATTTTCTCTGATATGTCGATATAGATGTCGGGGGCGAATCGCTGGGTCGTCGGGCCTTCGTAAAAAAGGACATTTTTAACATAGCGCGTGGCCGAGATGGTTATCTGCGCCAGATGCCGATGATCCTGATGGGTGTCATCCGAAAATGGGCAGAAAATAAAGTTGGGCCTCACTTTGGCCAGGACCGCTTCCATGATTTGTATCGAGGCCAGGTTTACCTTCAGATGGGTGTCTACCACCTCGCCCCAGAAGATCTCCTGGACGCCCAGGAGGGCGGCCGCTTTTTCCTGCTCGGCTTTCCGGGTTTGAGGTTGTCCGCCCTCCTCGCCCTGTGTCATCAACATAAGAAAAATATTGTGGCCTTTATCACTGTATTTAATCAGAGAACCGCCGCAGCCGATTTCAATATCATCAGGATGCGCCCCGATCGCCAGAATGTTCATTTTTTTATCCATGATCAATTGATTCCTTAGTCTGGTAGGTGGTTTGGTGTCGCCTTTTCCTCCGGCTGTTTTTCCGCGTTTGCGGACAAGGCTTCGGAAATGCTGGTGGGGCCGCAATTGAGCAGAAAATCGATGCTTGACAGCTGGGAGATGAATCTGCCGAATTGCTGGGGATAGGTCGGATGGTGAAAGTCCTGGATAAGGACGTTGATATTGTTGTCCCGAAACTGTTTAAGATCCATGTAATTCTCCCCTCCGGCCCCGGCCAGATAAGTATCGGCGTGGAGGGCCCGACAGATATCAATCAGACGTCCGGTGGGATCTTCATTGTTAAGGTCCAGGTCGGAGGCGCGGAAAACCGGCCGGCTGATACCCAGGTGCCGTCGTAATGCTTCCGTCAGGAATATATTCAGGTCAGACAGATATTCCCAGTCATCCCCATATACCCTTTCCAATAAAGCCGTAAAATTTTTATAATAAGGCGCCCGGCGATAATTGGTGAGCAGCGCCTGGTGATGTTTTTTCCGCCAGCGGTTATGGTTGTTGATTTTCACCTCATTGATCTTTTGCGGAAACCGGTATGTCACCGGAACGGTCAGCCATT
>JAWOCW010000112.1:0-3061 GCA_046483615.1 Desulfosudaceae bacterium | reverse complement strand
CCAGAAATTGAAAAAGGATCTTATGACATCCCCCGCTTCTGAACCGCTTATCCTGGACGTCAAAGGCAACAGCCTGGACGACGGCCCGGGTATCCGCTCGGTGGTCTTTTTCAAGGGCTGCCCTCTTGCCTGTGTCTGGTGCCACAACCCGGAAAGCAAGCGCACCGGACCGGAGATATCCTTTGATCCCGAACCCTGCGTGGGCTGCGGCACCTGCCGGGACGTCTGCCCGGAAGAGGCCCTGTCCCCGGACAATCCTTACTATATTGACCGGGACCGCTGCAACCTCTGTTATGCCTGCGTGGAGGCCTGCCCCTCCGGTGCCCTGTCCCGGGTGGGCGAGCCGATGACTGTCTCGGCGATCATGGAAAAGATCATGCCGGACAAGCCGTTCTTTGACACCTCCGGCGGCGGCCTGACCCTGTCCGGCGGAGAACCCACCCTGTTCATGGAATTTACCGGCCGGCTTCTGGCCGCCGCCAAGGGAGCCGGCATTCATACTCTGGTGGAGACCTGCGGTTTTTTTGACCGCCAGCGTTTCCTGGAACAGGTCTACCCCCACGTGGATACCATCTATTACGACCTCAAGTTATATGACCCGGCCGCCCACCAACAGCACTGCGGGGTTTCCAACAAAAAAATCCTGGACAACTTTCGCCACCTGGCCGCCCGGAGCGAACAGGACGGCAAGATTCTGCTGCCGCGCACCCCTCTGATTCCGGAGATCACGGCCACCGCCACCAACCTGCGGCAGATCGCCGAGTTTCTGAAAGAACTCGGCCGCAGCCGGGCGGCCCTGATGGCCTATAACCCCCTCTGGCACAACAAGACCGCCCAGATCGGCCAGGCCGATCCCTGGGCCGACAAGGCGGTCATGAAAACCTTTCTGAACAAGGAAACCCTCCGGAAATGCCATGCCATTTTCGCGGAAAAAGGAATCGAAACCTGACAGGAGGACCGCAGATGTCATTCGAGAATCTGGCCGAACCGGTGCTGGTCACCGGCGCCACCGGTTTTATCGGCAGCCGGGTGGTGTATCTTTTGCGCCGGGCCGGGCGATCCGTCAAGGCCCTGGTCCTGCCCGGTGAAACCGTGCCCCATACCTGGGGAGAGGCGGTGGAAATTATCCGCGGCAGCATTGATGATCCGGCGGCCGTGGCCGCGGCCGTCACCGGGGCCGGCACCATTATCCACCTGGCGGCGGTGGTTTCCGACTGGGGTGATGAAGCGCTCTACTGGCGCTTAACCGTGGAAGGCAGCCGCCTGTTGTTTGAGCAGGCCGTCAAGAATGACTGCCGGCTGGTGCTGGCGGCCAGTGTCGTCGTTTACGGAGACAATATCCGCAAAGGGCCCTGCCCGGAAGAAACGCCTTACGGCAAAACCTTCGGACCCTATAGCCGGACCAAGCAGGCCCAGGAAAAGCTGGCCTGGAAATTTTACCGGGAGCTGGGCCTGCGGCTGACCGTGGTGCGTCCGGCCAATGTTTACGGACCGGGCTCCGGTCCCTGGCTCCATGATATTGTCAAGGTTCTGAAAACCGGCGCGCCGGGGCTGATTTCCAAAGGCCGGGGCAAGGCCGGCCTGGCCTACGTCGACAATGTGGCCGACGCCCTCATCCTGGCCGGCGGCCGCGACCAGGCCGTGGGACGCGCCTACAACGCCTGCGACGAACTGGATGTCACCTGGCACCGCTACTTTTCCGACCTGGCCGCCATGATCGGCGTCGGACAGCCGGCCTCGGTTCCCCGGCCGGCAGCCGTTGTCGGCGCCGTTGCCATGGAGGCCATCTGGAAAGCCTTCGGCGTGAAAAAACGGCCGCCCCTGACCCGGGAAGCCCTCAACCTGATCGGCTCGGACAACCGCGTTCCCGCTGACCGGATCCGGGCCGAACTGGGATATCAACCACGGGTGGGTTATGCCGAAGGCATGGCCGCCACCAAAACCTATCTTGAGCAATGGATGGAGGCATCATGAGCAAGCTGAACGGCCAACTGGTCTTCATTACCGGGGGTTCCAGCGGCATCGGCCTGGAAACCGCCTTGTTGCTGGCAGCCGCGGGTTGCCGGCTGGTTTTATTTGCCAGAAACAGGGACAAGCTGGCCGAGGCCTGCCGGCAAATCCGGGAAAACAGAGCCGGCCGGGCTGTCCCGGAGGAGGTATTCGTCGAGGCCATATCCATGGACGTGGCTGACAATGACAACGTCCGGCAGCAGATCGTCACGGCCGTGGAAAATTACGGCATTCCGGACATCCTCATCAACAGCGCCGGAATCGGCACGGCCGACTATTTTGAGAACATTACCTGGGAACAGTTTGACCGGGTCATGAAAATCAATGTCTACGGCACCCGCAACACCATCAGCGCCGTGCTGCCGCACATGAAGCAAAAAGGGAAAGGGCACATCGTCAACCTCTCCTCGGCGGCCGGCCTGCTGGGCATGTTCGGCTACACCCTCTACAGTACCTCCAAGTACGCCCTGGTGGGCCTGTCGGAATGCCTGCGCAGCGAGCTGAAACTTTTCAACATCCGGGTCACGGTGGTCTGCCCGCCGGAAGTAAAAACTCCCTTTATCGACGATGAATCCAAAACCATTCCCCCGGAAGCCCGGGCGATCAAGCAACTGGCCGGCCAGCTCCAGCCCGGGTACACGGCCCGGACCATAGTCCGCGGCATAAAGAAGAATCGTTTTCTGGTCATCCCGGGTTTAAGAGCGCGCTTTCTCTATTTTTCCCACCGTCTCAGCAACGGCTTCCTGACCCGGATGCCGTCGGATTTGATCGTCCGCTGGGTGGCCCGGAAACAACCGCGCCGGTGACGGGATTTATAACCACCGGCTTAATAATTTCCCAGGGCCGCCCGGATAAAACAGGAATCAGAGCCACCGCCGCCATATACGACCGAGCCACTGTCGCCATCTTCGACCGAAGACTCCTCCTGGTCCGGGGCCGACAAGATCACCCGGCTGACCCCTGCCCCTCCCCGGGTGAACCAGACGCTGTCGGTGGCCGGGACGACGGCCATTCCGGTAAAGGTTCCGTAATCCACGCCGTCGCCGCGCTC
>JAWOCW010000098.1:0-15250 GCA_046483615.1 Desulfosudaceae bacterium | reverse complement strand
GATTCGGGTTAGGCGGGTACCGCGGCCCCTCGTAATGACGTGTTGATGTCCCGGCCTTCACCGGTATGCCTTCAAATCCCCTGACTCCTAAACCCTGAACCCTGAACCCTAAACCCTAAACCCTGAACCCCCTTAAAACCATTTTTACCCCAGCCTCTTAAGATCCTCAACCAACCCCTGCACGGCCGCGGCTGATTTATCCAGGTCGGCCTGTTCCGCGTCGGTCAGTTTGATCTGGATGACTTCTTCCATGCCGCCGGCGCCCAGCTTGACCGGTACTCCGATAAAGAGGTTGTCGACGCCGTACTCGCCTTCCAGCAGGGTGGCGCAGGGCAGAATTTTTTTGGTGTCTTTCAGGATGGCTTCGGCCATTTCCACGGCGGCCGAGGCCGGGGCGTAAAAAGCGCTGCCGGTCTTGAGCAGGCCGACGATTTCGGCGCCGCCGTTGCGGGTCCGTTCAATCAGCGATTCAATGGTGGCCTCATCGAGCAGCTCGGTGATGGGAATTCCGGCCACGGTGGAATAGCGGGGCAGGGGCACCATGGTATCGCCGTGGCCGCCCAGCACGAAGGCGTGAGTGTTTTCCACGGAAACGTTCAACTCCCGGGCGATAAAGGTTCGGAAACGGGCCGAGTCGAGCACCCCGGCCATGCCGATGACGCGGTTCCTGGGGAATCCGCTGGCCTCCAGGGCGACGTGGCACATGGCATCCAGGGGATTGCTGACGATAATAAGAACAGCCTCGGGAGCCTGGGCGGCGACATGGCTGACAACGTTTTTCATGATACCGGCATTGGTGCTGATGAGGTCGTCCCGGCTCATGCCCGGTTTGCGGGGGATGCCGGCCGTAATGATGACTATGTCGGAATCTTTGGCCAGGTCATAGTCGTTGCTCCCCTCGACCCGGGAGTCATGCTTTTCTATGGGAGCCGCCTCGGCCAGGTCAAGCGCCTTGCCCTGGGGCAGCCCTTCGGCTATATCAATGAGAACCACATCACACAATTGCTTTTCCGCCAGCCGCTGGGCCGTGGTGGCGCCCACGTTACACGCTCCGATAACCGTAATTTTTCTGTTCATCTCAATCTCCCTGAATTTGGATTTTATCTTTCAAAGCGTTAAACCGTATATATTAATATGGATAATTAAGATGTCAATCAGTTTACGTCCGGAAATATCTTTTCCCGGCGAACCCCGGGCGTTCTGTTCGTTATTCGTAAGTATAACAGGGCAGTTACATTTAATTTGAGAAAAAACTCAAAACTTTTTTTAAATTGTATTGACTTTTTTTCAGTTTTTATGACAAGTTAAATCTTTTTTACACTATCTATCAATAATGCGGTTGATTATGGCTCAGAAGACAAGCAGGAGGAAACCCTAATGATCGTTGCGGAACGAAAACCATTTAATGAGATTGAAGACGCCGTCGGCGGCTATAAGAAGGTGCTGGTAGTCGGATGCGCCACTTGTGTCGCCGTGTGCCTGACCGGTGGTGAGAAAGAGGTTGGCATTCTCAGCGCCGAGCTGAAGATGAGCGCCGGGAGCAAGCATCGTCAGGCTGTCTACGGTGAAGCAACCGTCCAGCGCCAGTGTGACATGGAGTTTCTGGAAGAGCTTGACGACCTGGTACCACAATATGACGCCCTGTTGTCAATGGCCTGCGGCGCCGGTATCCAGTTCCTGGCGGAAAGATTCCCGTCAACACCGGTTTTCCCGGCGGTTAACACCCGCTTTATCGGTGTTAACCGGGATGTGGGCTGGTATGAAGAAAAATGCCGGGCCTGCGGCAACTGCCTGCTGGGATTGACCGGCGGTATCTGCCCGGTGACCATGTGCGCCAAATCCCTTTTTAACGGACCTTGCGGCGGCACCAACGACGAAAGCTGTGAAATCAACAAAGATCAGCCCTGTGCCTGGTTTATGATTTACGAACGCCTGAAAGCGCAGAACCGTCTGGATGAGATCAAAAAGATGAATCCCATCAATGACTGGAGAAACCAGAAACCGCAAACCCTTATCCAGCCGGGTTATCAAGATCGGAAAGCGGCTTTTGCGGCTGAAGAGTAACTGTCTCTATATGATTAAGAAAAGGTAGTCATTATGAAATCGGAAAGCAGACTGGAAAAAATACTGAACGCGGGACATTTTGCTTTTACCGGCGAACTGGGGCCTCCCCGGGGAGCGAACGTGGCGGCTCTGAAAGAGAAAGCCGCTCCCCTGAAGGGCATGGTGGATATCGTCAATATTACCGACAACCAGACGGCGGTGGTGAGAATGTCGAGCTTCGCCGCTTCCCTGCTGGCCATAGGCGAAGGCCTGGAGCCTAATTACCAGATGGTTTGCCGGGATCGTAACCGCCTGGCCATGCAGGCCGATATCCTGGGCGCTTACGCTCATGGTATCTCAAACATATTGTGCCTGTCCGGCGACCATCAGCAGTTTGGAGATCATCCCGACTCCAAGGGAGTCTTTGATATTGATTCCATGCAGCTGGTCAACGCCGTCAAAACCATGCGGGACGAGGGCACTTTTATTAACGGCCAGGAAATTGACGTGCCGCCGAGGATGTTTATCGGGGCCGCGGCCAATCCTTTCGCCCGGCCTTTCGAGTGGCGGGTGCATCGCCTGGCCAAGAAGGTCGCCGCCGGCGCCGATTTTATCCAGACCCAGTGCGTTTTCAACATGAAACGGATGCGGGAATGGGTTAAGCAGGCCAACGACATGGGTCTGACCGAGAAGGTTTACATCCTGGCCGGAGTGACTCCCATGAAAAGCCTTGGTATGGCCCGCTACATGAAAAAGAACGTGCCGGGCATGGACGTGCCGGACGAGATCATCAATCGGTTAAAAGGTGTGGATAAAAAGAAGCACGCTGATGAAGGTATTCGGATCGCCTGTGAACAGATCGAAGAGTTCAAAGAAATGAAAGGCATTGCCGGGGTTCACCTGATGGCCATTGAATGGGAACACCGAGTTCCGGAAATCGCCGAACGGGCCGGAGTACTGCCCCGGCCGACCGTCTGATCGATTGTGGAAATTAAATATAAAACCATGAGAATATAAGGATCTGGAGAGCTGAAATGGCAAAAAAAAACGTGTTGATTATCGGCGGGGGCGCGGCGGGATTAGCGGCGGCCCGGGCCCTGTCAACAACCGGCGCAAGTGTGCATATAGTGGAAAAGTCGGGTTTCCTCGGCGGTCACGCCATCGGCTATACCTGCAAAGCAGCCGAAGAATGTCTGCAATGCGGTGCCTGCAGCGTGGAAAAGCTGTTGAAGGAAGTCAGCCAGGATGACGGCATTACCGTTCATCTGAACACGACCATCAAAACCGTCAAAGAAAAAGACGGGTTCTCCGTGAGCCTGAAAAAAGGACCGGTTTACATAAATCCTGATAAATGTACCAACTGCGGCGTCTGTTATGAAAAGTCGCCGGTGGCCGGGGCTGTTCAACGGGGTTATTCCAGCGGCAACCATCCGCTTTACGCCGTCAATCCGGACCTGGTCGCGGAAAGCGGTGAACTGGAAAAAATATGTCCGGAAGGCGCCATAGATCTGGCCGCTAAAACCACTTCCAAAACTCTCACTTTTAAGGCCGTTATTCTGGCTTCCGGATTCAAAGCCTTTGATCCGGGCCTGAAAAAAACCTATGGCTACGAAAATTTTCCCAATGTCATCAGCGGCCTGGACCTGGAGCGCATCAAGCGCGAAAACGGCCTGCTGGTTCGCCCCTCGGACGGCCAGGCACCCCGCAAAATAGCCTTTATTCAGTGCGTCGGCAGCCGTGATGAGCGGCTCGGCAATCTCTGGTGTTCCCGGGTCTGCTGTCCCTACGCGCTGCGCTCGGCCCGCTCCATCAAGCACAAGGAACCGGAGACCGAGGTAACCGTCTTTTACATGGATATCCAGAATATCGGCAAAGAGTTCCCGGTTTTTCATGAGACCTGCCGTGATTCTTTCCGGTTTATCAGGAGCATTCCGGTCGATGTTTTTCCGGGTCAGAATGACTCTCTTTCCATCCGTTTTTTTGATGAAGACGGCCTGGCGGTTCCGCCCGCCGAAGAGGATGAAGAAGGCGTCACCCCGGAACCCGGCCGAGCCGTATACGATACCTTTGATCTGCTGGTATTGTCAGTCGGTATTACCCCCAATCCCGATAACCGGGAGCTGGCCGAGCAGTTCGGCCTGAAGACCGATCAGGATGGTTTCATCAAGATTGCCGGTGATCCGGATGCCGCCACCACCGACAGGCAGGGGGTGTTCGTGGCCGGTACCGCTCATCAACCAAAAACGATTGAAGCTTCCATTGCCCAGGCCGGTAAGGCCGCGCAAGAAGCCATGAAATATCTGGGAGAATAACACCATGGAGAATGTCAGCATAAATAAAGATATCCTGGTCATCGGCGGCGAATTAACCGGCGCCGGTACAGCCGAGAAAATTGCCGCCGCCGGCTATAAGGTTATTCTTGTGACGCCGAACAGCCGGGAAGAACAAGCGGTCGAAGCCCTGTACGGAGTCGAACCGGCGGCTGTCAAGTCCTGGCAAAAAATTTCCGGGCAGGCCGGAAAGAACAAGGGCGTGGAAACCCTGGCTGATACCCGGGTTTTAAAGTCCGCCGGGGTGGCCGGTGATTTTACCGTCAGGTTGTCAACCGGCGGTGGAATTCCCTTTGAAAAAAAGGTGGGTGCCATTGTGGTAGCCACTGACCTGGAGGCGCGCAGTCTGGCTGAAGATTATGGAGTGGAGCTTTCCGACAAGATTCTGACCATTTCCCAGGCTGAAGCCAGGGCGGCCGCCGGCGACATGAAAAGAGCCGGGGTCGGCCTGCTGGCCGGATTCGCCGCGCCCGGAAGCCCCCTGGCCATGCGCCGCGTTTTTAAACTGGTTAATAAAATCATGGATGAAGGCGGCGACGCCTCGGTTTATGTTAATGATATCAAGCTGGCCAATGACGATTTGGATCGTCTTTACAAAAAGGGCCGGGACAAGGGCGCGGTATATTTTAAAATGCAGAAAGCGCCGTCCATCAAAGGTACCAGCCTGACCTTTAACGATCCGGTCCTGAATAAGCCGGTTGAGGTCACCCATGACCTGCTGGTCATCGATGAAGCCCTGAGCACGGACTCTGAAAACCGGAACCTGGCCGAAGCGCTGGGTCTGCACATAACCGCTTCCGGTTTTTTGCAGAAGGATAACGTGCACCGTTTTCCGGTTCAGTCCAACCGGCGCGGCATGTTCGTGGCCGGTTCGGCCCGCGATATCAAAAACCTGACGGAATGCGTCACCGATATTGATAACGTGGTCATGGAACTGGACGCCTTGTTCGCCGGGCTGCCGGTGCCGCCGGAAACCGTGGCCGTGGTCAACCGGGAAAAATGCGTTACCTGCCTGACCTGTTTCCGGTGCTGCCCGCACGGCGCCATCTACTGGGATGATAAAGCGGTTATCTCCGAGGTAGCCTGCCAGGGATGCGGGATCTGCGCCAGTGAATGCCCCAATGACGCCATTCAGGTGGAGGCGTACTCTGACGATGGTATCATCGGTCTTATTCAGGCCGGCCTGCAGCAGACGCCCAACGGTATTGTGGCTTTCTGTTGTGAAAATTCAGCCGCGGAAGCGGCGGAATCGGCCCGGCGATTCGGGCTGGAACTGCCGGAAAACCTGATGCTGATACCGGTCCCCTGCGCCGGCAAGGTGGACCTGTCTTATATTCTTAACGCCTTTGTG
Source organism: Desulfosudaceae bacterium (assembly GCA_046483615.1). Lineage (GTDB taxonomy): Bacteria > Desulfobacterota > Desulfobacteria > Desulfobacterales > Desulfosudaceae > CAYTQK01. Next base: position 9,526 of record JAWOCW010000098.1, on the reverse strand, counting down.
GAAGGTGCCGGCGGGGTGATGGTGGTGGCCTGTCACAACGGTAACTGCAAGTCCGAGTATGGCAGCCAATACGCCCGCTGGCGGGTTAACGAGGCTTTTCGCATGCTGGAAGAAACAGGTATCGAAAAAAACCGGCTGGCTTTTGTGACGCTGGCCGCCAACATGGCCTCTGATTTCGCCCGGGCCGCCCGAACCATGGCCGGTCAGATGATTCCCGCCTGATACCGGGAACTGCCGGGCAAGAGAGCGGCTGTTTTATTTCTCATGCAATCATTTAATAAGGCGGGATACCGGCGATAATCGCCGGTATCCCGCCTTATTTATTTTTTTATAGTATAATTGTTTTGACATATTGACAAAATATAATAAATTGATAGTATTTAATCAGTTTTGTTGATTGTGTCATCGGGTCGGGGGTGATTTTGTATAATTTGTATAATATGGATCAAGGCCTTATTTGTTCTATATACTTAAATGTTGATAAAACGTTTATGATAAAGGTATTTGATTAATAATGCGAGAAAAGATCAAGATGCTTTTAAAGCAGGCGGAGCTTTATCGTTCTCAGGGATTGTACACTGAATCACGCCAGACCTACGAACGGGTAAAAAAGATAATTCAGAAAAGCAAACAGCTGCCGAATCGGGACAAGCTGCTGGCGAACATCTCCAAGAAAATAGATAAAGTTCAAAGCGCCCTGGTAAAAGCCGAGGGGGCCGCGGACAACCCCCAGATGTCAGCCGAAGTCAATATGCTGATCCGAAATCTTTTCTCCCAGTCCGCCGAAAACGACGAAGAAGCCGCCGCCCTGGAGGGCGCCGTGGCCCTGGCTAAATTCGGTCAATTCAATGATGCTATCGCGGAATTCAGGCGCCTGCTGGAAGTCGATTCCCAGCGGGTTCCGGCGGCCAAAAATATTTTACGTTGTCTCATCGCCTATAAATCATCTGATGACGCCTTTGCCCAATTAACCGAATGGAAAAATGAGAATTTTTTTTCCGAGGAGGAGATGGCCAAGGTAAAGGCTTTCTTTGATGACATCCTGGATAAGAAGTGGGATGAAAAAGGCGCCGCCCGCTCCGAAGCGCTGACCGGTGGTTCCGAAGTAGACGAAAATGAATTTCTTGATATCAGTGCCGTCGCCATTACCCTGGCCAATGGCGAGCAGCTGGAACTGGACGTCAGTTTTCAATCAGGTAACGTCGTCAGTCTGATTATCGACAAGAAGGACGAGAATTTGATCGCGGATTTAGAAGAAGGCGCCCAGCTGGATGACGTCCATTTTTATTCCCCCATTGCCATTTTCCGCGGCTCTGGAGAAATCACTTCCAAAGCCAGAATCAACTCTGGCCCCAAAGAAGGGGACTACAGCATGGATATAAAGATTGACAGCCTGTAGGTCTCTTGAATAACATCTCCGTAAAAAAAATTTTATTCTTTTCAACCATACGATAAATATGGTATATATGATTATTTGAGATTTTCGCACGTTGCCAACCTACGTCAATAAAGGCTTTAAATAAATATGGCGGTTTTTAATATTAATAAGCGTGAGATTGAGTGCAAAGTTGTTTTTTATGGCCCCGGGCGGGGAGGTAAAACAACCAATCTGGAATATATTTTTAAAGCCTATAAGAAACAGGTCAAAGGCGAAATGGTCTCCATTGATACCGAGGGGGATCGGACGCTGTTTTTTGATTTTTTACCCATGGATCTTGGTAAAATAAAGGGATGCGACGTTCGGGTGCAGTTGTTTACCGTGCCCGGCCAGGTGCAGTACAGTTCCACCCGGAAGCTGGTTCTAAAAGGGGTGGACGGGGTGGTTTTTGTGGCCGATTCCATGGAAGTGCGGCGGGAAAAAAACATGCTCTCCTTGAAGGACCTGCAAAAAAACCTGAAAGATTACGGCTTAAGCATATTCAAGCTTCCACTGGTTCTCCAGTACAACAAACGGGATCTGGCCAAAGACGGTATACCCATAATGCCGGTGGAGCAGATGGAAAAAGACCTTAATCGCCAGCTAAAAGTACCATCCTTTGAAGCCAGCGCTCTCAGTGGTGAGGGGGTGGGGCCGACCATGCAGGCTTGCCTGCGGTTGACTCTGCAATATCTGCAAAAACAGATGAAGTGGGCCGACCAGTCCTGAGGATATCATGAATGCTCCCGGGGCGGCCCCGCGCTTGCTCCCGCGAATGTCATCACGGTTCAGGCCTGATTCCTTTCCCGGGTGACCGGCCTCAGGCCGATCGTTATTTTTTACAAAGTCGCCAATATTAAAGAAACAAGACTATTATGAAAAGCCAGATTGTTTTTTCGGGCGATCTTGAATATCTCAATCTCGGTGAGCTGATCCAGATTATCGGTTCCAATGGCAGCACCGGTGTTCTGCGTATTATCAGTAAATATATTGAGAGACCCGGTCATATTTATTTCCGGGAAGGCAACCCCGTGGAAGCGGAAGCCGGTTCCAAGCGAGGACTGGAAGCGATCTACAGCCTTTTTGGATGGACTGAAGGTGAATTTGAATTCAGCAATGAATCGGTCGCGGCCAAAGACTCCATCAAAAAGAGTCGCATGGAAATTATCCTGGAAGGGCTGCGCCTCCTGGATGACAACGAGATAGAGGTAAAAGGCGCCGTTTCCTTCGAATCCGGCAACAAAAAAGGAGCCACCAAGGGGCTGCCCGTTATCAAGGGGCCTTTAATTGATTATATGGACATAGTCGCCGAGGAAGAATATTCCGCCGGGCAGCCCATTGTCCATCAGGGACGGCATGGTACCTGGATGTGGGTTGTTCTGGAAGGCGAAGTCGAGATATGCGTCGAGTTAGGCGGAAAAACCTTCAAACTGCTCAAGATCGGGGCAGGCTCATTCATCGGCAGCATCTCTTCGTTCGAAGTTCAAAATGATGTCCGCAGTGCCACGGTGATAGCCAGTGACCGGGTGCAGCTGGGAGTTCTCGATCGGCAGCGGCTGGCTCAGGAATATTCCTCTTTTTCAGTCAGCTTCAAAAATCTGATGCTCAGCCTGGACAAGCGGCTGCAGCAGCTCAACCGCCTGGTCCTGGCCGGCCGCCAGGGGAAAAAACTTAAATTCCCTCCGGTGGACAGGACCAAGTCACCGATTATCCGGCAGGGAGACAAGCAGAACCGTCTTTTTTCCATAACCAGCGGCAGCGCTTATGTCGTCAAGGAGCGCTCGGAAAACGACATCGTCCTGGGCCAGCTCAAAAAAAATGATTTCATAGGCAAATTGCCTTTCATGAATATCGGACATGAACCGGGATCAGCCGCTGTGTACGGCTCGGACGACCTGCAGACGAAACCAATGGACGTGGACCAGCTCATGGAAGAATATGAACGAATGTCCGGAACAATGATGAATATGATTGAAAACCGAGCCAATTTTATCGTGGCCACCACCAAACTGGCCATGCAATACAACAAAAAACAAAAAAGATAGTGAGCCAACTCATGTCATCCCAGAAAAGAAAATTTCACCGTGTTGATTCCCTGAATCTGTTGTCATATTTTTGCGTGGATGAAACCGGAGAAACCGCGCATCAGGGTATGGGCCGCACGCTTAATGTCAGCGAGGGCGGGATACTTCTGGAAACCCATCAGCCCATACCGACTGAATACACGGTTTACCTGTCCATCGGCTTTGACGAAGACGTAACCGATGTCCGCGGTAAAATCACCTATACCAAGCAGGGTGAAAATGATCGGGCCCAAGCCGGCATTGAGTTTGTTGATCCGGATAAGAACGCCCGCAGAATTATCAAGGGATATATTGAAGAATTTGAACGGCAACGAGGATAACAATCACACAGGAGACGCATCAGCATATGAATAAGCAAGTTGTCCATCAAACCTCGTTCCCCGATCTGACTCTTTTAAAACGAGGTAAAGTCCGGGATGTCTATGATCTCGGCCAGCAGTTACTTATCGTGGCCACCGACCGGCTGTCAGCTTTTGACGTGGTTATGCCGGATCCCATTCCGGGCAAGGGCAAGGTTTTGACGAAAATTTCCCTGTTCTGGTTCGAGGTCATGCGGGATATCGTCGGTAATCATCTTATTTCCGGTGAAGTGTCGGATTTTCCCGATGTCTGCCGGCCCTGGGAGGAGATCCTGGAAGGTCGCAGTATGCTGGTAAAAAAGGCCGAACCACTGAGCATTGAGTGTGTTGTCCGGGGGTATATCTCCGGTTCCGGCTGGAAAAGCTACCTGGAGTCCGGAACCGTCTGCGGTATCAGCCTGCCGCCCGGACTACAGGAGTCGGATCAGCTGGCCGAGCCCCTGTTTACTCCTTCCACCAAGGCTGATGCCGGTGATCATGATATCAACATTTCCTTTGAGGAAGCAGCTGACCTGGTTGGACGCGAGACAGCGGAGCAGGCCCGGTCGCTGAGCCTGGCCATTTACGAAAAAGCCGTGGACATTGCCAAGCAGCGGGGCATTATCATCGCCGATACCAAATTCGAATTCGGGTTTGTTGACGGTCAGTTGATTCTGATTGACGAGATTCTGACCCCGGATTCTTCCCGTTTCTGGCCGTTGTCGTCTTACGCTCCGGGTGGCCCGCAACTAAGCTTTGACAAACAGTATGTCCGGGATTACCTGCTTTCCCTTGACTGGGACAAGACACCGCCGGCGCCATCTTTGCCGGAAGAGGTGATCTCCATAACGCAGCGCAAGTATGAAGAAGCCTTAAACATGTTGGTTGATTGAGTCTGTCATGACCAGGGCTTTATTCGCAGAGCGTCAGGCGCGGCTGTCAGATATCGCGACCGCAGACACCACTTTCCGGATTACCACCACCAGGGACAAAGACCCCGAAGCCTTGGCCCGGTCCATCGCCAGGGTCGGCCTGTTGTCACCGCCTGTTCTGACGACCTCTTCCACGGGCACCTGGCAGGTTGTCACCGGTTTTCGTCGTCTGCGGGCCGCGGAACAACTGGGCCTGTCAAGTCTGCCCTGCCGGACGTTAACCCAGGCCGCCCCCCTGGATTGCCTGGAAATTGCCATCGCTGACAACGCCTGGCAGCGTTCTCTGAATATCGTCGAACAGTCCCGGGCCGTGGTAAAATTAGGCCTCTTCCTCGATGATCCCGGGGATTTGTGCCAGATAGCGGCCGAGGTCGGTTTGTCGATCAATCCGGATCTGACGGAAAAGTTGAAAATGATTTACGAGCTGCCGCCGGAAGTGATAGATGAAATCACCCGGGGAAACCTGGGGCTGGCCATGGCGGTGGATCTTGCCGGGCTGGGAGACCCGGCCGCCGTCAGCCTGGCCCTTTTGTTCCGGGAGCTGAAATTGGGGTTGAATAAACAAAGGGCGGTGGCGCACAGGATCAGAGAAATAGCCGCCCGGGAAGGCATCACCATTGAGCAGTTGCTGGACGAAAAAGAGATCAGCCAGATTCTTTCGGAAACAGACGGTGACCGGGCTCATCGCGCCGCCCGGCTGAAAGATTACCTGGACAGACGACGGTACCCGGCTATATCAAAGGCCGGGGATGATTTCAACCGGCGGGTGAAAGCCCTCCGGCCGGGTCCCAAAGCCCGCCTTGAACCCCCTCCCAATTTTGAAGGTAAAGACTACACCCTGCGACTTTCTTTTGAAAGTAACTCCGACCTGGAAGATCACCTGAGCCTGTTGCGCCGCCTGGCCGAGAGCGATCTCTTGAACCGGCGCTGAGCCCTGTCCTGAAATATTTAAAGAACCTTGTTGAGGAGGTGGCCCGACAAGCGCCGGCCCAGGCTGATAATGGTCAACACCGGCGGCAGGCCGAATTCAAAGGGAATGACACTGCCGTCACACACGAACAATTTCTTGTAATCGGTTTCCAGGTTGGCGTCGACCACTTCCCCGACCCGGCAGGTGCCGCCGGGATGGGCCGCTCCCAGGGCCCCGTTCCAGATGTCCGTGGCCCCCATATTTCTCAGAATCCGCCGGGCCATGATTTTGCCCTGGTTTAATTTGTGCCGGTCCTGCTGGGTCAGGGGTTTGCTGATACGGCCGTCGATATCCACGGACCCGTCCATGACATCCCGGACCTTGATCATGATGCTGGCCTGACCTTTGTTTTTGAAGATCTTGAGCGGCCTTCCGGCCAGCGTCCTGAAGAGCAGGGCTTGAAACCAGGGGTTGGTGATGTCGGTCAGCATGATGCCTTCTTCATCCAGGTGCATGCCGGTTGTCATGGGCAGTTCCCGACCGGGTCGGGTGGGCCGGTCCAGGTAGCCGCTGGTGACCACGAAGGGATCGAAAAAAAACTTTTGCCCCGCCCGGGCCAGGCCGGATCGCTGCAACAGGGTCGGCGATCCCACTCCGCCGGCGCAGACCACGACCGCTTCGGCGCCGATTTCATGAACGCGGCCGCGGTGATCAATGGCCCGGACGCCGACGGCGGTGCCGTTGTCAGTCATGATTTCATCGCAGTACATCCGGGGCATCAGCCGGGCGCCTTCGTCAACGGCCGTCATAATCCACTGGTAAGCTTCCCACTTGGTGCCGTGCCGGTCACCGCAATAGGTGTCCAGGCAGTCGATACGTTTCCGGGAGGTGTCAATGAACTTATGGAGTTTATGCCAGTCATATCCCAGTTCAAGGGCCGAGGACATTATTCCCGAGGCGGCCGGACCGATCCAGTCATCGGGCAGGGGGGATATCTTGAGTTCCCGCTTGATTTTTTCGGTTTCCTCCCGAGCAAGATCAACCCCGAAAGACCGCCATTTCTCATAGGGTGGGTCCCAGGCCGTGGCCGTGTAAAACATGGTCGTGCCGCCAACGGTAATGGCCCGGACCATCATCAGCAGGTCCGGGGTCAGCAGCAGGCCTCGTCCCGGGCTGCTGAAATAGCCGCCCATGGATTTGATAAAAGTATGCATCCGGCCGCGGGGACGGTTGTGCCCGCCCCGTTCCAGAATAATTACTTTCCGGCCGGCCCGGGTAAGCTCGCGGGCCACCGTGGCTCCGCCCGGCCCGGAACCGACTACCACCACCTCAGTCGATATTTTTTTTACGGTCATGGTGTCTCCCGCGAGTCTTGAAAGCTGTTCAAGGCCCGGCGCGCCGCCTCCATGGCTTCGGTTTCCGGCAGTTCCAGGATGCTGCGGCCTTCAATGTCAAAATCCCGCACCAGGTCGTCTTCCGGAATCCAGCCGGCAATGGCCAGGTCGGTGCGACCGCTTATTTTTTCGGCTTCTTCCGGGCTTCTGATCCGGTTCAGGATGAGCATGGCTTTTTCAAATTTGACCGCTTCCCGGGATACTTCCACAATGTCTTTGGCCACGTTAAGTCCTTTGGCCGAGGCGTCGGAAACCAGCACCAGGTAATCGACTGTTTCCATCACCCGCCGGTTGATCTGTTCAATGCCGGCTTCACCGTCAATAACCACGAAATCAAAGTGATGGGCGGTGGACTTGATAATGTCTTTTAAAAAATAATTGACCCGGCAGTAGCAGCCTTCTGTTTCCGGCCGGCCAATAGCCAGCAGGCCGAGATTGTCCTGTTCGGAAATGGCTTCAAAGACCTCGTAATCAAGCAGGGTCAGCATGGCTTCCTTGTCCGAATTTTCACCGGCTTTGACCCGTTCAATCAGGGAGGTGCGGATGTCGTCGATGGTTTTTTTTACCGGCATTCCCAGGGCCGAGGCCAGTCCTACCGCCGGATCAGCGTCAATGGCCAGAATCCGGGCCTGTTTGTTCTCACAGAGCAGTTTGACGATAACGGCGCTTAAAGAGGTTTTGCCGACGCCCCCCTTGCCACAGACGGCGAATATCCTGGTTTTTTTCCGTGATTGAACCTGTTCCATAGGTGTGTTTTTCCTTTCTCTATAGCTTGATTACAGAATCTGCCGGACTTCGAAAAATTCCAGGATGCCGTCCTTGCAGGCTTCCCAGCTCTTGACCCGGTCGTCAAAGGCGTCGGCAAAAAGAGCGTAGGAGGGATAACCGGCCGCTTCCAGGTCTCTGAGGAAAGGCTTGACCATGCCCCAGGTATTGCGGCATCCCAGGGTACCCAGGTAGATGGTGCAGTCCGGGCGGTAAATCTTACAGGCGGAGAGAGTATCTTCCAGCCACATTTCCGGGGCGTCATAAGGCCCCCGGATCTGTTTGATCATGGGCATCCTGGCCAGCTGGTCAGCCAGGCTGTCGATAATGCTTTCTTCCGACGACAAATCCATCCGGTAACACTGGTCCTCCCGTCCGGCCGCGTATGGAGCCCCTTCGGGGAAAAAATAGTTCAGCATGCTGCCCATCATGCTTATATCAAGATCGTTGAAAAATCCGAAAAACCGGAAATCCATGGTGTAATGATCAATATAACTGGTCAGGCACCGACTCGCTTCTTTGCCCGAAGACGTGCCGGCCAGGCCATGTTCATAATTTACCAGGGAGACCCGCAGCAATTCCTCCAGCACCCGGGTGGCGGAGGCGACCCCGTTAAAACCGAACTTGAGCAGGTAGATAATGGGGGTGGCCAGGGACGGCACCGGGCTGGGAACCATGGTCATCAGCTGCTGGATGTCATTGATCAGGTCATCCTGACGCTTGATTTCCAGGACCACATCCCGCAGCCGGTCCCAATCGACTTTTTTACCGGTCTGGGCTTCCAGAAAATCCAGCATGGTCCGGAAATCCCGGCGATGATAGCGGGTGGCCCGTTCGCCCGACAACTGCGGCGGGGCGTCGTGCATGTACATGGGAATGTCTTTATAGGAGGTAAAGAAATGAAAGGAATTGGCGTTAGAATCGCAGATGCCGGCGGTATTGGCCAGGCAGAAATCCGGTTCCGTGCCCAGTCCCGCCAGGTAGGCTCCCATCGATCCCCGCTGACCCGAGCAGGAGGTTTCGGTCATGCCGATTTCGATACAGTAATCAAGGAAATCACCCAGTCCGCGGTTGAAAACCAGGCCGCCGTAAGCGGTCAGAACTTCGGCGTTGACGGGAACGCAGTCAAACGCCTGCAGGATACCGACCGGGTAGCAATAAGTGGTTAAGACCGCTTTTTTACCGCGTTCTTTGGCGTAGACCAGGTCTTCCAGCCATTGCTGAGTGGCGTCGACCAGGTAGAGCATGGCGTCACCGATCTGGTTGAGCAGGTTGTAGGTGGTCGCCCGTCGGGGCAGGATGCTGAAAACGGCGTCCCGTTCTCCGGAGGTGGTATTGCCCAGCAAGGCTGCCAGGTTTTTAAAGGTTACCGCCAGTTGCCAGTCATAGTGAAATTCTTTCAGTTCCGGTCTCATGGGAGGTAATCCTTATATTTTTCATTAATAACGCCATCATAAAATTTCAGCGGTCTCGGAGGAAGTGATTTTTCTTCGCACCTGGCCCCTTTTGGGGGCCGGTTGCCACCGCCCGCTAAATTTCTCGAACTCGGGCTGACGCCCTCAGACAGCGAGAAATTCTTAACGCAGCCGGTGGTAACCGGCTTTTTCCCAAAAGGTGCCAATGGTGCTCATAAAAACCACTTCCTCCGTGTTCATTTTTACAGGCCAAACAGGACCTGATTTTTCA
>JAWOCW010000183.1:0-7316 GCA_046483615.1 Desulfosudaceae bacterium | reverse complement strand
ATGACAGCCTGGTTTCCGACTGAGGTCCGCCGCCAGCCAGGGCTGACTTATCAGGCGCAATAACATCCGGCCGCTGATCGCCTGTTACCAGGAGCAAGATGGTTACCGGTAACGGCCGCCGGTGAGGGACGCAAAATCTGTTTTATGATAATAATTCGTTAGTGACGCTGATGATATTTAATAAAATCAGGGAAAGTGCCATCTGGCGTTCCATCTTCAGGCATAAGTTGACGGACACGCCCCGGAACAGGGCGTTGTCCGTCACTTCCAATTTTTTTCTGCATGTTCATCCGGTTCAGACTAAAACCTCGGCGCTTAAATTCCGTTTCACCTTCTGCCTGGGCGGGCTGACCCTGTTGATGTTCATCGTCGAGACCATCACCGGGGTGCTGCTGATGTTTTATTACCGGCCGGTCACCGAATATGCCTACCTGGACATCAAGCTGCTCGAGCATACCGTGCTTTATGGCATGTTTTTGCGCAACATGCACCGGTGGGCGGCTCATGCCATGGTTATTCTGGTAATGCTGCACATGTTGCGGGTCTTTTTGACGGGTTCCTACAAACCTCCCCGGGAGTTTAACTGGGTCATCGGGGTTCTGCTGTTGATGATTACCCTGCTGCTGAGCTTTACCGGATACCTGCTGCCCTGGGATCAGCTGGCTTTCTGGGCTATCACGGTGGGCACCAAGATGGCCGCGGCCACGCCCCTGCTGGGCAGCGAAGGGCCTTTTCACGAAATTCTGGGGATCCATCAATATAATGACATGCAATATCTGCTGCTGGGTGACAGCAAGGTGGGCGGTAACGCCCTGTTGCGTTTTTACGTGCTGCATTGCGTCGTTCTGCCCCTGGCGTGCGTTCTTTTGATGGCCGTGCATTTCTGGCGGATCAGAAAAGACGGCGGCATATCAAGACCATTGTGATGAATGAGAATGGAAATGGTGACGGAGATGGCGAGGGATAAAGAATCCAGTAATAACCACCCGGCCGGTCCGGAAGCAGCGGACAGGCCTGTTTTTGCGTTTACCGTTCCCGATCTGGTTTCCCGGGAGTTGCTGGCCGTTATTCTGGCTTTAATAGTGCTTTTTATCTGGTCGCTGGAAATAGACGCGCCTTTGCGGGCCATGGCCGACCCCAACTGGACCGAGAATCCGGCCAAAGCTCCCTGGTATTTTGTCGGCCTGCAGGAACTGCTGGTCTATTTTGATCCCTGGATCGCCGGGGTGTGCGTGCCGGGTATCATTATGCTGGGATTGATGGCCATTCCCTACCTTGACACCAATTCCAGCGGGGTGGGTGAGTATCATTTCCGTACCCGGAAATTCGCTGTTACCGTTTTTATGACCGGTTACGTTATGTGGTTTGCTCTGATCATTTTCGGGCAGTTTTTCCGGGGACCGAACTGGCATTTTTACTGGCCCTGGGAGGACTGGTCCATTGAAAAGGACGCCGAAGAGCAGCTGGTGAACCTCCCCAATCACATCGGATTTATCCTGCTGGGAGCCTACTTCCTGCTCGGGACCACCTTGCCGGCTTTGTTGAAGCGGTCATTTCTCAAGGATCTCGGCCTGATCCGGTACCTGACGACTTTTGTGCTGTTTCTGCTGATGTACGGCGTCATTATAAAGATTGTTCTGAGAGTTTTTTTCCAGATTAAATACATTGTGGCCACCCCTTATTTCTCAATATGAAAACTAAAAAATCAAGTTCGATTCGGGCGACCCTGGGCATACGGCTTATTTTCGTCGTTATGGCGGTTTTGGTGCTGGCTGTTACTGTTTACGTTATCATGGCCGAACAGCAGGATCGCCTGGAGTGGAAACAGTATCAGGCCAGCTACAATGAACGTTACGCTGATATCCTGGAGGAAAAGATCAACCAGGCCAGGCAGGCCGGGCAGGAGGAGGAGCTGAGCAAATGGGAGAAACTCAGCAGCGATCTGAAACGTTCCGGAGAAATAAAAGTCAGGGATGTTTTTCTGCCGGGCGCCCAGGTCAGGGACCTCTGCCTGACCTGTCACGTGGCCGTTAAAAACGATCTTTTCGCCGAGGCGGAAAATCCCTTGAAGGCTCATCCGCCGGAAATTCTGCGCGATCACAAGATCAGCCGCTTCGGCTGCACCCTCTGCCATCACGGCCAGGGGGTCGGCCTGAAGACCGAAAAAGCCCATGGATTTGAAGAGAACTGGGAAAAACCAAAGCTTCCCATGAAGTATATCGAAAGTTCCTGCTTTGAATGTCATGAAACCGTTTATGGGCTGAAAGGCGCCGAAAGGGGGGCAGCCGGAAAAAAAGTATTCACCGAGTTCGGTTGTTACGGCTGCCATGAGGCCAATGTCATTAACGATCTGCCAAAATTTTCCACGCCCTTCAGTGGTCTGTCTCAAAAAATTAAAAAGCGGCAATGGATTTTCAAGTGGCTGGAAGACCCTTCCCTGATCAGGCCCGGCACCCTCATGCCCGATTTCAGAATCGACGCTGAAAAGATTAACAATATAATTTCTTACATATACCCGCTCCCGGATCCCGAACTGAAACTTGACCCGTACTGGCCGGGCAGCAGTACTATCGGTCGGAAACTGTTTACGGACAAGGGCTGTATCGGATGTCACAGTCCCGACCGGGAAGATTCCGGGTTAAGTCGCCGGGTGCCGTTGTTGTCGGATGCCGGCCTTAAAATGAAAGATGACTGGCTTCTCAACTGGATCCGGCGGCCCCGGGACATTAATCCCGATACCTGGATGCCCGAGGTGACCCTGACCGGTCCGGAAGTGCAGCATCTGACCGCTTATCTCAAGACACTCCAGGACAAGACCGTGGCCAAGCAGCTCTCTTTTGATATGGATAAAGGAGATGCCGAAGAGGGTAAAACCCTGATTCAGAGCCTGGGCTGCCTGGGCTGTCACCGGATCAAAGGCAAGGAGGACCCTTCCCGGGTGGGTATCAGTGTGGCCGACGTGGCGGATAAACGCATGGAAGAGTTGCCTTTCGGTGATTCCGAGGTCGAGCACACCAAGTGGGACTGGATTCGCAACAAGATCAAAAAACCGGTTATTTATCAGACCGACGACATGCCCATGTATATGCCCGATTATGACCTGGATGAACAGGAGATTGAAGTTTTGACCATCTTCTATCTTTATAATCGGCTGCTGGATTTACCAGAGGACTTCATTGTTCGAACCGGTGATGAAAAAAAGATCAAAGAACGAGGCGACTGGATGCTGGAGCATTTTAACTGCCGGGGTTGTCATGAAATCATCGACCAGGAAAAACCCCGGATTGAGGGTCGGCTGGACAAAAAAAGCCTGGAACCTCCCCGGATAGTCGATGAATTGGAGAAGGTTCAGCCGGAATGGTTGTTTGACTACCTGCGGGAGCCGACCGAAATGAGGCCGTGGCTGCACATCCGCATGCCCCAGTTCGACCTGGGATATGAGGAAACGATTATTCTGATCAAGTATCTGCACCGGTTGATGCCGGAAGAAAAAGAGACCGCCTGTGAAATTCCATATGAGCAGGGGCTGGTCCAAAGCAATTATGACCCGGAAACCATTGAAATGGGCAAATACCGGTTCAGAAACGATAAATGCATGCAATGTCACCCGGTCGATTTTACCGGTGAGCCGCCGGAAGGCAAAAAACTGGAAGATTTGTCCATAGATCTGATGCTGTCTAAAGACCGTTTGAGATACCAGTGGATCATTGATTTCATGCGGAACCCCGACAAATACGCCGGTACCTCCACCAAGATGCCCTTTGTTTTTTATACTCCGGATGGGGTGCCCCGGATTCCTGATCCCGAGACCTGGCTCCGGCGCACCGCCTTGTTTTTAATGTTCATGGAAGAAGTTCCGGAGCCGGTTAAAGCCGAGGAAAAGACCAGGGAGGTTCAGGAGTTTGATTTCGATAATTATTAAATGCATGTTAAGCATAGACAAGGAGGCCTCACATGAGTGGCAGTGAAACTTTCGTCGGCAGAAAAGTCAAAGTATCAATGACGATGATACTGCTGGGTCTTCTCGGGCTGGTGCTCTCGGCCTGCTCGATGGGCAAAGTCGCCAATGTGAACAATTATGAAGATTACGCGGCGGTCACCAACACCATCTGGGCCTCTTTATATTTCCGGTTTAACGACGTCAACGTGCCGGGATATGATAAGTTGATATACAAGGACACCGTCTGGCGCCAAAAAGACAGCCCGATTCTTATCAACGAAAATACCTATATCCTGCCCGGGGTGACCATTACTATTGAGCCGGGGACGACGGTCCGACTCGGCCAGGATGTGCTGGTGACCTGCCGGGGGATTATTGAGGCCCGGGGGACGCCGCGACAACCGATTACCTTTACCCGGCAGAACGAGGGAGAATACTGGGATGCCATCGAATGCCTCAGTTGCATTCGATCGGGAGATTCTGAACCCGGCCAGGTCATTTTTGAAAACTGCGTCGTGGAATACGGCGGCGGTCTGCTCATAAATTCCAGCCAGGCCAAAGTGGTCTCATGCGATTTCCGATATAATCAGGGCACTCCCCTGAAACTGGAATATGCCGGTGGTCTGGTCCGGGGTAACAGCGTTTACGGTAATTCCACCAAAGCCCAGGAGCAGGCCGGTAATGGCGGTGGTATCAATATTTATAGCGACAAAAAAGTGCGGGTCGAGGAAAACGAGGTTTTCGATAATGAGGCCCACGGCGGCCGGGACGGTGGCGGCGGCATTTACGCTTTTGCTTACAACGGCGGTGATGTCTGGGTGCTGAACAATACCGTCAAAAATAATCGCAGTGACCGCAAAGCCGGTGGCATCTTTGCTTATGACGCCCGCATCTCTGGTAACCAGGTGATTGATAATACCGCCGGCGAAACCGGCGGCGGTATTTACGCCATTCAATCTGTTTTGAAAAACAACGTCGTCCGGGGCAACAGCGCCCCCACCGGCGGCGGTATTTGTTCCCGGGACAGTGAGCTGACCCTCAACCTGGTTCAGGACAACCAGTCTCCGGACGGAGCCGGCTTGAATCACGTCGGCGGCGGCACGATCACCCGCAACACTTTTGTGGAGAACCGCTGTGACGCGCCACTGGGGTGCGCCACGATTGTTTTATCCGGAAATCCAAAGTTGCATCGCAATAATATCATCGCCGAGGAGGGCTACGCCCTTCGCTATGAATCACACAACCAGTCCCCCGATTTGATGGCCCACGGTAATTATTGGGGAACAGACGACAATGACACCATTGAATACCTGATTTCCGACTGGCTGGAGAACACGGAAGTGGGGCTGGTCAAATATAAGCCGTATCTGGCTTATCCCGCTCTGGAATCTCATCCGGTGCCGGAGGAGGTTCCGCTGCAAACCGCGGTAACAAGTCCGCCGCGTTCTCTCCGGACTTTGCGGGGGCTGATTGAAGCAGATACCGAGCTGGGCGGTCCCGGCGAAGAATATAAAATCAACGGTAATCTGCTGATCCAGGAAGGACGGGAATTAACTATTCGACCGGGCACAAAATTGTTTCTGGAAAAAGACGTCACTCTCCGGGTGCGGGGAAAGTTGTCGGCCCGGGGTGAAAACAACAGTCGGATCGTTTTTACCGGCGACAGCGACGCGCCCTGGGGGCATCTGTTTTTTGAAAACCGGAGCCTGGACGCGGCGAATCAGATTCAATCGGAGAAAAGCCTGCTCAGTCATTGCGTCGTTGAGAACGGCCGAGGTATCCTCATGGACGGGCAGGGCTCTGATTTGCACAATTGCGTCATCCAGAATCACCAGGGAACCGGAGTTCGCATCAAGGAAGTTCCGGTAACACTTAAGGAATGCCTCGTCAGGGACAATTTCAGCCGGTCTGATGGCGGCGGAATTTATGTTTACGGCAGCAAGACGGTTCTGCTTCACAACAACCGGATAACCGGTAATGAAGCGGCCGACGGCGGCGGCATCTTTGCCTATGGTTACCAGTCCAACACCGCGGTTGATATCCGTGGAAATCTTATCCAGAATAACCGCAGCCGCGGGGATGGCGGCGGTCTCTGGTTCTCGCGCTCGGCGGTGGTCGATAACACCGTCATCGGTAATCAGACCGAGGATAAGGGCGGTGGAGTTTACGCCGGTTTCGCCTTGATTGATGATAATCGAATTGAAGGAAACACCGCCTTGATCGGGGGCGGTGTTTATGCCGAAGCCAACAGCTCGCTGCGGAGAAACACCATCAGGAACAATAAGAGCCTTGAGGATGCCGGCGGGGTTTACCTCAATTACTGGGGAATGAGTGAGCATAACAAGATTGTTGCCAACAACATCGTTAGCAACAATGCCGCTCCCGACCCGGATGATACTGGCGGGGTAATCGTTGACGGCGAGCTTAAATTCAGAAATAACAGTCTTCACGGAAATTCGGGCTTGCAGTTATATAACCTTAACGCGGCCACCAGCCGGGAGCTGGCGGCGCCCGGTTGCTACTGGGGAGTCACCGCGCCGGAAAAGATAGAGGCTTTGATCTATGACGGCCGTGATGATCCCGACCTGTCCCGGGTTGATTATGAGCCGTTTGTCAGAACGGAACAGGCGGCAGTGGAGCAGGTGGACCAGGAATAATAATGGTGACATGGTGAATCTGATGACTCAACAGAAAATAGCGTCCAGGCAGGCCGAAGCAAACCGGGAACAGGCAGCGCCGGAGAAGCGGCAATCACTGCCCGATTTTGCCGGGCGCCTGATGGATTATGAAGAGGCTTTAGCTAAATGTCTGTCCGCGGTGGCGGAGACCCTGTCCCCTGAGCCGGTTGCCCTGGTCGACAGCCTGGGCCGGGTTTTGCGGGAAAAAGTGGAATCTCCCCTGGCCGTGCCTTCCTTCAACAAATCCACCATGGATGGTTACGCGGTAAAGTCCGTTGACGTCGAGGCCGCCACGACCGAAGCGCCGGTTGTCCTGCGGGTCGTGGATGAAGTCCCCGCCGGGGGCTTTTCCAGCAAGACCTTGCGATCCGGGGAAGCCGTCCGGATAATGACCGGGGCCGCCGTTCCGGAAGGAGCTGACGCGGTCATCAAGATAGAAAAGACAGAGGCTGTTGACCAAACCCGGATAAGCATCCTGGATGGAGTCGGTGAGAACAATTATATCATTCCCCGGGGCCGGGATCTGTTGCCGGGCCAGGAAGTAGCCAGCCCGGGCCTGGAGATTGATCCCATTATGATCGGTATTCTGGCCAGTTGCGGTATCGCTGAAATCAAGGTCTCCCGGAAACCGGCCATAGGGATTATTTCCACCGGCAGTGAACTGGTACCGCCCGGCCAGGTGCTGCCGGAAGGCTGTA
>JAWOCW010000182.1:0-9469 GCA_046483615.1 Desulfosudaceae bacterium | reverse complement strand
GGCCTGTTGTTCAGCTTCCTCCTGGACCTGGTCGTCGGCCGCCGGCCGGCCGGTACCTTTTTCCGGAGAATCTTCTTTCAGACCCAGCAGCCCCCGGATCAGCGGCCGCGTATCCTGGTAATCATTCCGCATGGCTCCCCACATGAGATATTTGAGCCTCCCAGTTCAATTATAATAATATCGTATCCCATTATTGTCCAAAATAAAATTTCAGCGGTCTCGGTGGAAGTGATTTTTATTCGCACCTGACCCCTTTTGGGGGCCGGTTACAAACCGCCTGCTAAATTTCTCGAACTCGGGCTGACGCCCTCAGACAGCGAGAAATTCTTAACGCAGCCGGTTGTAACCGGCTTTTCCCCAAAAGGGGCCAATGGTGCTCACAAAAACCACTTCCACCGAGTTCATTTTTACAGGCTAAACAGGACCTGATTTTTAAACAAACTTTCGGACTTACGACAAAAAGGCCGTTATTTATTATTTTGAACAACATTGATCGTATCCCGGGTTCAAACCAAAACATGAAAAAACTTGGCACCCGTGCCA
This sequence comes from Desulfosudaceae bacterium, assembly GCA_046483615.1. Classification (GTDB taxonomy): domain Bacteria; phylum Desulfobacterota; class Desulfobacteria; order Desulfobacterales; family Desulfosudaceae; genus CAYTQK01. Next base: position 8,926 of record JAWOCW010000182.1, on the reverse strand, counting down.
GGCAATGGTATATACACCAGATTGACCCCCCTGGCAGCCGGCCTGGCAGGGCAGGATTTTGATCAGACACAGGAGAACATCATGCATAAACTGCTTGCGGAACCAGACGGTAACCCGACCCTTCTTTTTGGCAACGAGGCCATCGCCCGCGGCGCGCTGGAAGCCGGGGTGGCCTTCGCGTCGACATATCCCGGCACCCCCTCCTCGGAGATATCAGCCAATTTTTTCCAGATTTCACGACAACGCGATGATTTCTATTTTGAATACAGCACCAACGAGAAAGTCGCCCTGGAAGTGGCCGCCGCCGCCGCCAACAGCGGCGTCCGCAGCATGTGCGTCATGAAGCACGTCGGTGTGAACGTGGCCGCGGATGCCCTCATGACCCTGGCCTACGTGGGGGTTACAGCCGGCCTGGTGCTGTTGTCCGCGGACGATCCCCACATGTTTTCCAGTCAGAACGAACAGGACAACCGCTATTACGGCAAATTGTCCGGGCTTCCCGTGCTGGAGCCCTCCTCCGTGGATGAAGCCAAACAAATGGCCTGCTACGCCTTTGAGCTTTCGGAAAAACTTAACGAACCGGTTATTCTCAGGACCACCACCCGCATCAACCATTCCACCGGTCCGGTCGACCTGGGCGAACTGCCTCCACGAAATCCCCGGGGCAGCTTCACCAAAGATCCCTTTAATTACGTCACCGTGCCGGCCGTTTCCCGGAAACTGCACACCAGGCTGCTGGAGCGAATGACCCGGGCGAGGGCCCTGGCCGATGACTCGCCTTACAATTTTGTTGAAGGCCGGGGAGAACTGGGCGTGGTCTGCAGCGGGGTCAGCTATCTTTACGTCAGCGACGCCCTGGACGAACTTACGGCCAGAGATAAGATAGCCGTGCTGCGAATCGGGTTCTCCCACCCCCTGCCCGATGACCGGATAACCCGGTTTTTAAAAACCGTCACCAGGGTGCTGGTGGTGGAAGAAGGGGAGCCGTACCTGGAGGACGCCGTCAAGGCCGCGGCCGGCGCCGCTAAAATCTGTGTTGATATCGCCGGCAAGGCCGAAGACCTGTTTTCCCGGGAGTCGGAATTAAACCCCCGCCTGGTCAAACAGCGCCTGGCCGAATATTTTCAACTGCCCTTCTCGCCCCCGGCACCGCTGGACCGGGCCGATCTGCCCGAGATTCCCCAGCGCCCGCCCAATTTGTGTCCGGGCTGCTCCCACCGGGCCACCTTCTACGCCATCAAGCAGGCGGTTGACATGGACCAGACGATTATCCCCACCGACATAGGCTGCTATACCCTGGGGTTTCTGCCGCCCGTCTCCATGGGCGATTTTTTGATCTGCATGGGCTCTTCGGTGGGCACCGCCTGCGGTTTTTCCAGGGCCACCGGGCAGACGGTCATCGGCATCATCGGCGACTCCACCTTTTTTCATTCCGGCATTCCGGCCCTGATCAACGGGGTCTTTAACAACCATGATTTCACCCTGGTCATTCTCGACAACGGCACCACCGCCATGACCGGCCACCAGCCCCACCCCGGCGTGGACATGGCGGAATTGAACTTCAGCGGTTTCAACCCGGTCTCCATCGAGGACCTGGTCAAGGGCATGGGCGTCAAGCACGTCTCTGTGATCCGGCCCTACAACCTGAAAAAAAGCGTCGCCGCCATCAAGGAGGCCGTGGCCTTTGCCGGGGTTTCGGTGGTCATCTCCCGGGAAGCCTGCGTGCTCAAGGCCAAAGGCCTGAAAAAGAAAACCACCCGCAAATTCCACGTCAGCGACCGCTGCCGGAACCACCGCACCTGCGTCAATGAATTCGCCTGTCCGGCCTTTTTTATTGAAAACGACCGGGTTCAAATAAATCCGGACTTATGCGAAGGCTGCGCGGTCTGCGCCCAGATATGCCCTGAAAACGCCATTTTACCCCTAAAAAGTTCTGATTAACACCGGAGATTCTGTCATGGAAACAAAACGACTGATAATCGTGGCCGTGGGCGGCCAGGGGAACCTGCTGGCTTCGAAAGTACTGGGCGAAGCCGCCATGTTGTCCGGTGTCCCGGTTCGCTTGAGTGAAATTCACGGCATGGCCCAGCGGGGCGGGGTGGTGGAATCGGCCCTGGTTTTTGGCGACGCCCGGAGCACCATCATCTCCGACGGCGCCGCCGACGTTTTAGTGGCCTTTGAGCCTTCCGAAGCTCTGCGGGCCCTGCCGCGGTGCAATGCCGGCACGGTGGTGGTCACCAATACCGCCCCCACCCCGCCGTTTACGGCGGTTCTGGGCCAGGGAACCTACCCGGATGTTGCGGGCATGATTTCGTTGCTTGGCGAAAAAACCGCCCGCGTCATCGCCTTTGACGCCAACGCCATGGCCGCCAGGGCCGGCAGTCCCTTATCGGTAAACATGGCCCTGCTGGGAGCCCTGATTCAAACCGCCGTTCTGCCCATTGAGGCCGACCAGGTCAAGCAGGCCATTGCCACCACCACCAAAAAAGCTTTTGTGGATATCAATCAGAAGGCTTTTGAACTGGGGTTTGACGCCGGCCGGGAGCAGGCCGGCTGAAAAAGGGGCGGGAGACACACAGGCGCTGTCCAGGCTCAGCCGTCCAGACCCAGAACAGTTCCCAACTGGCGCATGTCGGTCACATGAAAATCAGCCGCCAGGGCGGAATTGTTAAAAGCGATAAACGGCACTTCAGCGCTGGCCGCCGCCGCCTGGTCCAGCTCCGAATCACCGATATAGATCATGGCGGCCGGACTTGCTTGAAAATGATCCAGAATTTTCAAAAGCTGTTCGGGCGCCGGCTTGGGACGCATCACGTCCAGGGCCGTGACCACCAGTTCGAAACGTCCGGCCAAACCGTGCTCTTCCAGCACCCGATTCATGGTATTGGAACGGTTGGTGGCAATAGCGGTGTGGCAATGGCCATTCAGACGATTCAGCAGATCTTCCAGAAAAGGCGCTTTTTTCATGTGCTTGATAAAGGGCAGGTAGCCAGATTGACGGCGGTAATAGTGGGCCCGCTCCAGGTTTTCCCGGCCGCATAAAAACTCCAGGGCGGCATCGACCGTGTGCATCTGGGCGTAAAAAAACTGCTCCTCAGTCATTTCCGGCATTCCCATCAAGCTGAGGATAGTGTTGTAATAGGCCCGGTTGGCCGCTTCCGTGTCAAACAGTACCCCGTCGCAGTCAAACGCCACGATGCTTATATCCGACAATTTGATCATTATTCCCCTTCCCCGCCGTCACCCCGTTTTTCCGGGGCCTTATCCGGACGGTCGTCGCCCGCTCGTGATTTAAAAATATTGCCGTGCACCCGCACTTTCAGCTCCGGGACACGCTCCTCATCCGTTTCCAGGTAAATATAATCATAAAAGGAGCCGGGTTCTTGCCTGGTGCCGGTAATGATCAGCCAGTACCCTTCTTTCTCCCCGAATCTGGCCGGTTCCAGCCGAAAGTCGATATCCCGGCCTTTGTCAGCCCTCGCGCCGGTGATTTTAAGCGGCTGCTCCGAGTCGGGAACAATTCTGACCCGTTCTTCCAGGATCTCGTTTTCGGCGCCGACCAACCTCACCACGGACGGTGAAATTGTCACAAACGATTCCACCGGTCCGCTAACTCTCAGATGGACCACCTGGGAGTCGGGATCATTGGTATAAATCCGGGCGACTTTACTGAGGGTTCTGCCGCCATAACCCTTGGTGTTCAGCTTGATGGTGACTTTCCCCTTGCCTCCGGCGGGGATGGATCTCGTATACGAGACCACCGTGCACCCTCAGCCACTTTTGACCCGGTTTATTTCCAGCGGAGCGTCACCCTTGTTCTGAATAACAAAATCATGACTCACCTCGGTACCTTCAGGTACCGGCTCAAAGGAATACCTGGTTTCAGGGACAAAGATTTCAGGCTCCTCCCCCCACCGGGCCTGGGCATCCGCTGCCCCCGCCGCTGCCAGGACTACCAGCAGCAGCGCCGCTGTCTTGACCAAAAGACTTAACCGGACCATACCCGTCTCCTTTTAAAAAATTCAGAATCAACTTAAAGTCGGTCGCTCAAATATTTAAAATACCTATGCTTGCCGCACCACCCGGGTAACCGTCATGGTGCCGGTATCAACCAGGCAGAAACCGGGCGGACCTTCCTTGCCCAGCAATTCCCCCGGATTCAGGACCAGCGTTTTTCCGACCATCTTTTCCAGGTAAACATGAATATGACCGAAACACAACAGATCGAAACGCCCCCCGGCGGCTATGTCGTCAGCCAGGGTGCCGTCATGCATAAATCCGATCCGGCGGCCGCCTGCCTCCAGCTGGCCGAACTGACCGTGTAGCTCAATATGACTATGCCGGGTCAGCGCGTTTCTGGTCATGAGGTATTGATCACCGTCATTGTTGCCGAAGACGCCGTGCACCGGCACGGCGGCCTGGTCTAACTCCGCCAGCATGAACGGAGCCACGAAATCACCGCAGTGAATAATCAGGTCGCAGGCAGCCCCCAGGCTTTCACCAACAGCCCAGCGGAGATTGTCGATATTATCGTGCGAGTCACTCATTACGGATATTATCATAAAACCTCCTCCTGATTCGTCCGGGCTAACCCGGGCTTACAATATATGGGCCATTTTCCCGACAGTCAACCTTTCCCCCGAAACCGTGCTACATCATCATGTAGGGATCCACGTCTACCACCAACCGGATACCGCCACGCTTGATCCGGGTGGCGTTTTCCGCCAGCAGGCGGCCGGCGTATTCTTTGAGCGCGACGGTGGCGACGGATTTTAAAAGTATCTGCCATCGGAACCGGCCGGCCAGCTTGTGAACCGGAGACTCCACCGGCCCCAGAACGTTTATCGAGCCGTATCGACTCGGATCGGCGGCTTTCAAGGCGGCGCACAATTGCCCCACCTCCCGGGCCCGCCGCCCGGTTTTATCCTGATCCTTACCGGAAATTCGAAGATGAATCAACCGGGCGTAAGGAGGATAAACCAGCTGCCGGCGAAATTCGATTTCCCGCTCATAGAATTCCGAGACATCGTGCCGGGTAGCCGCGCTGACGCTGAAATGATCCGGATTATAGGTCTGCATGATCACCCGGCCGGGCGAGCTTCCCCGGCCGGCCCGGCCGGCTACCTGGGCCAGCAGCTGAAAAGTCATTTCCCCGGCCCGGAAATCCGGAAAGTTAAGGGATAAGTCGGCGCAGATAATTCCGATCAGGGTGATCCCCGGAAAATCATGCCCCTTGGCTACCATCTGGGTGCCGATCAGGATGTCGGTCCGGCGGTTGCGGATATCTTTCAGTATCCGCGCGATCGAACCCTTGCGGGTAGTGGTGTCCCGGTCCAGGCGGTCCACTGCCGCCTCCGGGAAAAGCCCCCGGACGGTCTCTTCCACCTTTTCGGTACCGAGCCCCAGCTGCTTGACAGCCGCCGAACCGCACTGGTCACAGCCACTGGTGGCCGGCCGGGTATAACCGCAGAAATGACACCGATAAGCGTTAACGCCCCGGTGCAGCGTCATGGTGATATCGCAATACCGGCATTTGATGGACTGGCCGCAGGCGGCGCAGACCGGGAAACTGGCGTAGCCCCGCCGGTTTAAAAATAACAGCGCCTGATTGCCCTCCGCCAGCGTCTCCCGGATGGCGTTATATAAACGTTCACTGACAAAACCGCCCGGTCCGCGCCGGGAGCCGCTTTCTCGAAGGTCAACGATATCGATGGCGGGCAGGGGAGCGCTGTTTATCCGGGTATTGAGCCGATAAATTTTCGAAAGCTTGCCACTGCGGGCGTTATACAGGGACTGCATGGAGGGGGTGGCTGACCCCAGCATGACGATACAATCCGACAATTTGGCCCGCAGCAGGGCCAGATCCCGGGCATGATACCGCAAACTGCCATCCTGTTTATAGGAGCCGTCATGCTCCTCGTCCACTATGATTACTCCCAGGGATTCAAACGGCGCGAAGATGGCCGAACGGGTGCCGATGGCCAGCCTCACCTGGTGGCGGGCGATCCGCATCCATTGAATCTGGCGCTCCTTCCGGGTCAGGCCGCTGTGCAGCACCACGATCTGTTCCCCGAAGCGGGCCTTGAAGCGCCGTTCCGCCTGGGAGATGAGAGCGATTTCCGGCACCAGGATAAGGGCGGTCAGATCCGCTTGCAGGGCGGCCCGGGCGATCCGCAGGTAAACTTCGGTCTTACCGCTGCCGGTCACCCCTTCCAGCAGGCAGGAGAAAAAACCCCGGCCCATGCGATCGACGACATCGGTGACGATATTCTCCTGGTCGGCGGTTAAAGCGGGAGGGGTGTCCGGTTCAATGATCTCGCCGATGGAATCCCGGCCGGAACGCCTGGCCGCGCCGAAGGAGGTGCCGGTAACGGCGGATCCCGCCGGCAGAGCGGATTTAATGGCCTCGCCCGGAGGGTACAGATAATAAGCGGCGATCCAGCGGAAAAAATCGGTCATGGAGGCCGGGAACAGGGGCGTTTCATCCAGAACGTTCGTGATCGGCTTGATGGCCCCGGGATCTTCCGGGCTGGCCGGTCCCAGCACATAACCAGTGACGTTTCGCCGACCGAAGGGCACCGTCACCCGTTTGCCGATGCCGGTATCCGGCGCCATCTCCTCCGGTACCCGGTAAGTATAGGTTTTATGAACCGGGAGGGTGACGGCCACTTCGATATATGACTCAGGCTGATTCATGGGTCGCGGCTTAACCGCGCCTGGCGCTTGTCATGATTGATGGTCTCGCACAAAAAGTCGTTTCCGGGACGGCCCGGTAAAAAATCATTGCCCGGCCATTCCGGCAAAGGCCGGGATCCAGAAACATATGATTTCAGGGGCGGCCGGCCTGGTCGCCCTCCCGAACCCCGATCCGGGAGGGGGTGACGAAGCCTGGTAAATCCCGACTTCTCACAAAGCCGTCCTTAATTTACCGCCCCTCAAAAGAGACGAAGTCACGCTGACGGTTACCAGTGTAAAGCTGGCGGGGACGGAACAGTCTCTTGTCCGGATCATCCAGCAGCTCCAGCCAGTGCGCGATCCAGCCGGGCAGCCGACCAATGGCAAACATGACCGTGAACATGGTAATCGGGATGCCCAGGGTCCGCAAAACAATGCCGCTGTAAAAATCGATATTGGGATAAAGGTTGTGATCCGTGAAATAACTGTCCTCCAGGGCGATCTCTTCCAGGCGCCGGGCGATATTCAGCAGGGGATCATTTGTTTGGGACACGGCCAGCATGCGATCACACATGGTCTTCATTATTTTGGCCTGGGGATCATAGGTTTTATAGACACTGTGTCCGAATCCCATCAGCCGGAAAGGATCGCTCTTGTCCTTGGCCCGGGCCACCGCCCCGGCGACATCACCACCATTGCTCCGGATGTCTTCCAGCATTTCCACCACGGCCCGGTTGGCCCCGCCATGGAGGGGCCCCCAGAGCGCGGCGATGCCGGCCGATAAACCGGCGTATATATTGGCCCGGGCACTGCCGACTCCCCGCACCGTGGCGGTGGAACAATTCTGTTCATGGTCGGCATGGAGCACCCAGAAAGTATTCAGGGCGTCCACGTACTCCTGGCGCAGTTCATAAGGCCGAACCGGCGAATCAAACATCATGTTGAGAAAATTAGCGCAATAGCTGTAATCCGGACGGGGATAGACAACCTTGTGGCCCCGGGAAATCTTATAGGACATGGCCGCCATGGTTCTGACCTTGGAAATGAGCCTTAAAAATGTGGTCTCCACCTCTTCTTCGGTGTTCATCAGCTCCGGATAAAAACTGCGCAGGGCATTGACCATGGAAGAAAGGATACCCATGGGATTTGAAGCCCGGGGAAAATTCTGGAAAAAGATCTGCATGTCTTCGTGAACCAGGGAATGCTCGTTCAAAAGATCGCTCATGCGGGTGTGTTCTTCCCGGCTCGGCAGCTCCCCGTTTAAAAGAAGAAAACAGACGTCCACAAAACAGGATTGTTCCGCCAGCTGCTCGATAGGGTACCCCCGGTAACGCAGAACTCCCTTGCGGCCATCCATAAAGGTAATACTGCTTTTGCAGCTGCCGGTATTGCCGAATCCGGGGTCATAGGTAATATAACCGGTATTGTCCCGCAATTGCCTGATATCAATCGCCTTATATCCTTCGGAACTGGTCAGAACGGGGAACTCATAGGTTTTACCGTCAATTGTCAGTTTTGCTGTTTCGGTCATGCCTGGAATCCTCCTTAGTACTCTGCTTAAGCCTGAACTGGTGAAAAATATTATTGAAACTTTTTTTAAATATCAAAAAAACAGCCTGTTTACAATATAATTTTGAAATGATATAAGCATCTGTACAGCAAAATAATTAAAAATAAAGGTAATTAAAACAGGGCCGCTGCCGTTTGGGGAGGTTTTTCCAACACAAGGCGGCGGACGGGCAGGCCGGGTTTCTCACGGAAGCGCCGGCCCAAGGACGGAAACCAGGAGGGAGGGTTAATCATGAAAAAAGGTATTTGTTTATTGGCAGCCATATTGCTGCTGGCAATGCCGGGTTCTTCCCCGGCAGTGGGACTGGAAATGGCCATCGGCGGCTGGGATCAGAACATCGAGGGTGAAGTATGCTACGAAGGCAACAACCGCAATGACATTATCGACCTTAAAGACGATGCCGCCCTGGATGATGAGACCCGCGTCATGGGCCGGGTTAAAGTCGACATGCCGGCCATCCTGCCCAATATTTACATCATGGCGACACCCATGGAATTTGAAGGCAAAGGAGACAAGGATGTCAATTTCGATTTCGGTGATGTCAGCGTCAGCGCCAACACTGATTTTGAAACCAGGGTAACCATGGATCACGTGGACGTGGGCCTGTATTACAGCATCCCCTTTGTCAACCTGGCCTCCCTGGACCGCCTCAATATCGACCTGGGACTCAACCTCAAGGTG
>JAWOCW010000339.1:0-9397 GCA_046483615.1 Desulfosudaceae bacterium | reverse complement strand
GTCAGTCTGGATCAGTTCCAGTACCTGGCTGATTGCGGATTTGGGCTGCACGTCGGTGCCAACGGTAATCACACGTCGGCCATCACGGCGGTCGATGGAGCGCAGCGATTAGGCAATCGAGATTACCAGCTTTCTGCGCGGAGCCGCTTTGGCCCCTCCGGACAGCTGTTCCAGCACCTCGGCCATGATTTGAGGTTTGACGGCCAGGATAACAATATCGCTGTGATTGAAGACCTCGGCGTTATCCGTGGTGGTGATTATGTCGTAAGTCTCCCGCAGGTGGTCGCGGCGCTCCGGACTGGGATCGCTGATCCGTATCCGGGCGGCCTGGCTTACTCCGGCCCGGAGCAGAGCCCCGGCAATGGCTTCGGCCATGTTGCCGCCCCCGATAAAACCTATTTGCTCGGATAACTGTCTCATTTTAAAGCTTTTCTTGGTTGCAAGGTTATTGACGATCTTTATTGGTAATTTCTAATCATATCAACAAAACAATTATTTTACAAGAATGATGATTTACAAGATCACCAGGAATGGAAGAAAGCGGCAGCCCCCTGGGTGAAGACAGCTTATCATAAACCTGAAGCCAATTGTTTTTAATTTTGTTTTGTGGTATGGAATTATTTGTAAATTATTATATTCTTATTTATAATAAATAAACGGGATCGTCAGCAGCGCGCTACGGGTCCTGGTATCAGTCCCTGCCGGGGTCCAGATCAGGGGTCCAGATCAGGGGTCCAGATCAGGGGGCCAGATATGGGGTCCAGATATTCCCGTGGTTTGGGACTGAAAGTATGCTCCGACTGGTGCCGCCGGACGGTATGATTTGGAGATGATCCGGTAAAAAGATCAGGATCGGATGCAATTCAAGCTGGCGTTTACCGGATGCGCGTTGCCAGGCAGATTTTATTTCCACCAAGCCGTCTGATGATAATGGTCCTTTAATTAAGGAGGGTGTTATGCCGGTTTACCTCTGGGAAGGAAAAAGAAAAAACGCCACCGAAAAGGGTGAAATGGAGGCAGCCGATGAACAGGCGGTCCGCGCCCAATTGCAGAGGATGCGCGTCACTCCTACCAAGATCAAGAAAAAACCCAAGGACCTGTTTGAAAATGTCAGCTTTCTTCAGCCGAAGGTAAGCCAGCAGGACATCATCGTTTTCGCGCGCCAGTTTTCAACCATGATCGATGCCGGATTGCCGATTGTGCAGTGTCTGGATATCCTTCAAGCTCAGGAAGAAAATGCCACTTTCAAGAAAATTCTCAGAAGCATCAAGGATGACGTGGAAGGTGGTCTGACCCTGGCCGACGCTCTTAAAAAACACCCCAAGCAGTTTGATAGTCTTTTTGTTCATATGGTTGCGGCCGGTGAAGCCGGTGGTATTCTGGACGCGATTCTGCATCGTTTGTCCTCCTATCTGGAGAAGGCGGCCAAGCTGAAAAGCCAGATCAAGGGCGCCATGATGTACCCCATCATTACCATAATTATCGCCATTGTGGTGGTGCTGGTAATCCTGGTCTTTGTCATTCCGGTCTTCGAATCGATGTTCGCGGATTTCGGGCAGGAACTGCCGGTGCCGACCCAACTGGTGGTGGGTGCCAGCGAAATAGTTAAAAGCAAAATTCTGTATATTATCGGAGCCATGATCCTGGCCGTCATCGCTTATCGCCAGTTTTATAAAACACAAAAAGGCCGGCTGTTCATGGACAGCCTTTTTTTGAAAATGCCCATTATCGGCGTCCTGCTGCGGAAAACCGCGGTGGCCCGTTTTACCCAGACCATGGGGACCATGTTGTCCAGCGGGGTCTCCATCCTGGACGCCCTGGATATCGTCGCCAAAACCGCCGGTAACAAGGTGGTTGAAAATGCTATTTATCATGTCCGGGCCGGTATTTCTGAAGGCCGCACGGTGGCCGATCCCCTGTCCGACACCGGTGTTTTTCCCTCCATGGTCTGCTCCATGATCGCCGTTGGCGAGTCGACCGGAGCCCTGGATGCCATGATGGAGAAAATCGCCGCTTTCTACGAAGAAGAGGTCGATGCCGCGGTGGAAGCGCTGACTTCGGCCATTGAGCCTTTAATGATGGTTTTTCTGGGCGGCGTTATCGGTGGACTGGTGGTGGCCATGTATCTGCCGGTGTTCCAGATGGCCGGGGCTATCTCCAGCGGCTGATCCGCGGGTTCCCCTTTTAGCTCCGGAAAAAGGAACGATCTTCGGCCCGACTCGTGAAATATCCGGGTTAGGTGGCCGGCCCGGGGCCGAGATTTAAACCGCGATAACATCAGTCGTTTTTGAGGATTGAAAAAGTGCGCCGGAGATCGCTGCCAGACAAAACAGCAATTGTTGGCGAGACCTTTAACCCCTCGGTTTACCCATGACACCGGCGATTCAGGTTGACAAGGAATTTGAGCGGCGGCTCAAGTGGCTGATGTTTTTCCGGGCCCTGTTCGCGCTCTTTTTATTCGCATCCACCATTTTTTTTACCAAACTCCGTTATTTTTCCTATGATTCCCAATCGCTTTTATTTTTGTATGGCATTTCCGCGGCCCTGCTGATTATTTCCATCTGTTATGTCCTGGTGTTGCCGCTGATACGCCGACGGGTCCTGTTTACCTACCTGCAACACGTGGTTGACACGATTGCCGTAACCCTGATCGTTTTTGTGACCGGCAGTTTTGCCAGCGCTTTTTCCTTTCTTTACCTGATAGTTATCATCAGCGCCTGTTTTTTTCTTTTCCGTCGGGGCGGCATGATTATCGCGGCGCTGTGCAGTATTCAATACGGTATCATGATCGACCTGGAATATTATGGTATCCTTAATCCCCTGGACGTGCAGGACATTTTCGCCGTTTCCGCCTACACCGGCCCGCAAGTGCTTTACAAGATGGTGACTACCATTATCGCCTGTTTCGGGGTGGCTTTTCTGACCAGCCTGCTGGTGGAACAGGAACGAAAGGCGCGTTTTGAGCTTGGCGACATGAAGACCTATGTCAAGCGGGTGGAAAGGCTGGCCACCGTGGGAGAAATGGCCGCCGGCCTGGCCCACGAAATCAAGAATCCCCTGGCCGCTCTGACCGGAGCCATTGAAATGCTGGATGAGGGCGGCACGGCCAGCCCTGATAATACCAGGTTGATGAAGATTATCCAGCGGGAAGCCAAGCGGCTCAATTCTCTGGTGACCAATTTCCTTTTGTTTGCCAAGCCCCAGAAAGGCAAAGTCAAGCAGATCCCGCTGTCGAAAATTCTATCTGACACCGTCTCGCTTTTTGAAACCGGCTTGCAGCCTGAGGGTAAAATTTCCTGCCGGAAAAACATCGCCGCCGATGTCTGGGTGGAAATGGATCCGGAATACCTGCGCCAGATTTTATGGAACCTCCTTTTAAACGCGGCCGACGCCATTGAGGCCACGGACAGCCGGAGCGGCACCATCACCGTCAACCTGCATACCGGTAAAAATCGTTCCGTCCGCCTGGAAATAATTGATGACGGCTGCGGCATCCCGCCCGAGGTCATTGACGCTATTTTCGATCCCTTTTTTACGACCAAGTCCAGTGGAACCGGGCTGGGGCTGTCCGTGGTCCAGCGTTTGATCGAGTCTTACAATGGCCGCCTGGACCTGGACAGCAATCCCGGACAGGGTACCCGGTTCGCGCTGGTGTTAAACAGGGTTGTCCTTTGAGCTGGACATATCATGACTTTTCCCGGGATATTCGGGTTAAGTCCCCCACCCCTGATGATTCCCCTGACAACTTCTCCTTGACTCTGCCCGTCATCTCTTGTAATACTAATAAATTTAATTAAAACCTGATACGGCTGACGATGTTCAGGCCGAGATGATCGGCACGGCAGCTGTTAACAAGTTGCCGGCGGTGAAATAATGGAAAAAACAGATTCAATAGTTGCCAACCGGAAAGAAAAAATGCAGGCCCTGCGGGAAAAGGGGGTCCGCCTGTTTCCCGAAAACTTTCCGGTAACTCATACCATCGCCGAAGTGATGGACCTGATCGACCAGGATGCTCCTCCGCTGGCTGAGGATGATGGAGCCGGGGTCAACCTGGCCGGACGCCTCATGGCCGTCAACCGGTTCGGTAAATCATCCTTCGTCCGCTTTCGGGACCGGACCGGAACGATTCAGGCTTATCTGCGCCAGGATAAGCTGGGGGAAGAGGCCTACGCCGTTTTCAAGCAACTTGACGTGGGTGATTTTATCGGAATCAGCGGCGGGCTGTTTCAAACCAGAACCGGGGAATGGACCATCCTGGCCGAGAAGTACCAGCTCTTGTGCAAGGCCACCCGGCCGCTGCCGGAAAAATTTCATGGTCTGAAAGACCCGGAAAAGCCCTACCGCAAACGATACCTGGATCTGGTCATGAATCAATCCACCCGGGAACTGTTCATCAAGCGAAGCCGGATCATTCAGAAGATAAGGCAGTTTCTCCTTGAGCGGGATTTCCTGGAGGTGGAGACTCCCATGATGCAGCCTGTTCCCGGCGGAGCCGAAGCCCGGCCGTTTGTGACCCATCACAACGCTCTGGACATGGACCTGTTTCTGCGCATCGCGCCGGAGCTGTATCTGAAACGGCTGGTCGTGGGAGGCCTGGAAAGGGTCTTTGAAATCAATCGCAATTTCCGCAACGAGGGCATATCCACCCGCCATAACCCCGAGTTCACCATGCTGGAATTTTACCAGGCCTATGCCGATTACGCCCTGTTGATGGATATGACCGAAGATATGTTCAGCAGCGTAGTCGCTGAGGTGACCGGTTCAACCGCCGTTCACTACCAGGGCCAGACCATTGATTTTTCCGGGCCGTGGCAACGACTTCCCCTGAGCCGGGCTATGCGCGACATGGCCGGGCTGGATGAAGACCGTCTGCGGGACAAGGATTATCTCAGCGCCGTGGCCGAGGAAAAAGAAATTCCACTGACCCGCGTTGATAACATCGGCAAAATTATTACCAAATTGTTCGATGTCCTGGTGGAACCCCGGCTGATCCAGCCGACCTTTATCACCGGTTATCCGGTGGAGGTGTCGCCGCTTTCCAAAACCAGTCTTGACAATCCCGGCTACGTTGATAGGTTTGAGTTGTTTATCGGGGGCAGCGAGATTGCCAACGGTTTTTCCGAGCTTAATGACCCCGAGGAGCAGCGCCGCCGCTTCATGGCCCAGGTTAATGCCCGCCGGGAGGGCGACGAGGAAGCCCACTACATGGATGAAGATTATGTCGAGGCCCTGGAGTACGGCCTGCCGCCGACAGCCGGTGAAGGTATCGGTATTGATCGTCTGGTCATGCTTCTCACGGACGCCCCCTCCATTCGGGAAGTAATCCTTTTTCCCCACATGCGGAAAAGCGTCCGGGAATAACAAGCCCCCGGCGGGCAGGACTTCGCCGGATTCAAGAATGACCCGGATATCAAAAGAGGTCCCAAACCCCGAGAGGTCCCGAACCCGAGATGAGTTACGAATTTTTGATCGGCCGACGTCATTTAATGATGCCCCGGCGCAACGCCTTTGTTTCCCTGATCACCATTCTGTCGGTAGTCGGGGTGATTATCGGGGTGACGGCGCTGATTATCGTCATTGCCGTCATGTCCGGGTTTGAATCCAATATCAAGGATCGCATCCTCGGCGTGGAATCGCACGTGGTGGTCTCCCGGCACGGCGGTGGCATCCATGATTACCAGCAAATAGCTGATAACATCGCCACCGACGAAGCCGTTCTTACCGCCCTGCCATACATCATGACCCAGGTCATGATTCGCTCTTCGCACGCTGTTTCCGGCGGGATACTCAAGGGGGTCAAGCCGGATCTGGCGGAAAAGAACATGCCTGTCTTTGAAAAGATGGAAGATATTGAGAGTCGCCTGCGCGCCCGGACGACCAAGGGGGTCGGTGAGAGGCAGCAGCCCGGCATCGTTCTGGGCAAGGAATTAGCCGCCCAGCTGGGAGTGGCGGAAGGGGACATGGTTTACCTGGTGTTGTCCATGGGCGCCCTTTCGCCGGTGGGGCACATGCCGGCGGTGAAACGGTTTGAGGTGACCGGTGTTTTTGAGGCCGGCATGCATCAGTATGACAGCGCCTTTGCCTTTGTCAATCTGGCCGAGGCCCAGCGGATCCTGAAAATGGACGACGCGGTCAGCGGCATTGAACTCCGGGTGACCGACATTTACCGGGCCGACCGCATCGCCGACCGGATTGTCGCCAGGCTGGGCTATCCCTTTTACGCCCGGGACTGGATGTCCATGAACCGTAATCTGTTTTCGGCGCTGAAGCTGGAAAAAACCGTCATGTTTATCATTCTGACCTTGATTATTCTGGTGGCGGCCTTTAATATCGCCAGCTCTCTGATTATGATCGTTATGAACAAAAGAAAGGAGATCGGCATATTAAAAGCCATGGGCGCCACCCGTAAGAGCATTAAAAAAATCTTCGTGATCGAAGGCATGGTCATCGGCGGCATCGGCACCAGCCTCGGGGTCGTCCTGGGGTTGATTCTCTGCCTGCTGTTGGAGCGATACGAGTTTATCAAGCTGTCCAGCGACGTCTATTATATTACAACCCTGCCGGTGCAGCTGGAATGGCTGGACGTTTCGCTGATCGCCCTGGCCGCCCTGGGCATCTGCTATCTGGCCACCCTGTACCCGGCCGGCCAGGCCTCAAAAATAAATCCGGTGGAGGCGATTCGCTATGGTTAGCGCTGCTCCTGATATTCCGGAAGAGGGTTTTCCGTCCCAAACCGCCGCCGCGCCGCTGCTTGTGGGGCGCGGTCTTTCCAAGGGCTATGACAACAACAAGGTTCGCATTGACGTGCTGCAAACGGTGGATTTTGATATTTACAGCGGTGAAACCATTGCCGTCATGGGCGCTTCCGGCATCGGCAAGTCCACTTTTCTGCAGATTATCGGCGCCCTGGATCCGCCGGATAGCGGCACCGTCCATCTGGCCGGGCATGACGTTTACGGCCTGAATGAGTTGGAGCTGGCCCGGTTAAGAAATGAGATGATTGGATTCGTGTTTCAGTTTCACCACCTGCTGCCGGAATTCAACGCCCTGGAAAACACCATGATGCCGGCCCTTATCAAGGGAGAGCCCCCTGACAAGGCGCGGCAGTCGGCCGCCGAAATGCTGGGCCGGGTGGGGCTGGAGAACAGGCTGGAGCATCGTCCCTCGGAGCTTTCCGGCGGCGAACAACAGCGAGTGGCCATTGCCAGGGCCCTGGTGTTAAAACCTTTGCTGCTGCTGGCGGATGAGCCGACTGGCAATCTGGATAAGCAGACCAGCCGCCGGGTTCATGAGCTGCTGCTGGATTTGAATCAGGAGCTGTCCATGACCCTGGTGGTGGCGACCCATAATCACGAGCTGGCTGGCTTGATGACCCGTAAAATGACCATCGTTGACGGGGCCGTTCAGGAAATTGACGACGCGGCCCGGGAGACGGTCCGAACTTAGCAATTTTTTTATTTATTGAAAGGTGTTTGATGATACCAGAAAGACGAGGCCGGCTGGCAGTAGCGGCCGGCCTCATGCTTATTATTTTGATGTGGTCGTTGTCGGCCGCCGCTCTGGCCCAATCCGAACCGGGAGAAGAGCAGGTCCGCGTGTTGCTTTTTACGCCGGTCGTTTATTCGCCGGACTCCGAGAGAGACAGTCTGGCTGATGATTTGTCCGGGTTGCTTTCGCGAAAGCTTCAAGACCGGGGAGTTACGGTGATGTCTCCCGAAGAAGCATCTCTGCCCGGCCTTTCCCCGGAGCGGAAACAGTCTCTGGCCCGGGAAAAAGGGGCGGACCACGTCCTCTGGGGGAGCCTGACCGTGCTGGGCCAGGGTTTCAGCCTGGATATGAATCTGCTGAAAACCACCACCGCAGCGGCTGGACGCCATTTTTTCGCCTCCGGCGATTCTCTCGATTCCCTGTCCGGAAAGGTTGATCAACTTGTCGCTGATATGGTGGCCGGTTTGTTCCGCCAGAAACAAATCAAAGAAATTCAGGTAGAGGGCAATGCCCGGATTGAAGCCGGGGCCATCAAGCGGGTTATCTCCACCCGCGAGGGGGATCTGTTCGATCGGGAAACCCTTTCCCGGGACCTGGAGGCCATTCATGACATGGGCTATTTTGAGGATATCCGGGTTACCTCCCGAAAAACGGAAGAAGGCCGGATCGTCACTTTTCAGGTCCAGGAGCGGCCAACCGTTCGGAAAATAAACATAAAAAAGAATCTCTTGTTTGAAGATGAAGAAATCCTGGCGGAACTTGATATCAAACGCGGATCAATTGTCAATCTGGTTGAAATAAATAACAGTATCAAAAATATCAAAAGATTATATACAGATAAAAATTATCATAATGTCAAAGTCTCTTATGAATTGATTTCCAGGGAAAACAACCAGGCTGACCTGGAATTTACCATCGAACGGGGGGACAAGTTCCGCATCCGGCAGATTAATTTTGAAGGCAATCAGAAATACAGCGACAAGGAGCTGCGAAAAATCATCAAGACCTCGGAAAAGGGCTTCCTGCTGTGGATAATAACCTCGGCCGGAGACTTGAAGGAAGATCAGTTGCAGCAGGATATCGGCCGGCTGGCCTCCCATTATCACAACCACGGTTATATTGATGCCAGGATCAGTGATCCCAGGATAGTCTATGGAGAAGATCCAGGCACCTCAGCCGACGCTTCCGAGGCACCGGCAGACAAAGAAGAGGAGGCCGTTCCGCCTTCTTCCAAAATATCCAACCCCATGGTTTCCGGGAATGAACTGGCGCACCTGGACAAACTGGATGTAAAAAAGGAGCGGGACAAAGGCATTTTCATCACTTTTGAAATTGAAGAAGGCCAGCAGTATCACGTGGACGAGGTGAACCTCAGCGGCGATCTGATCAAAAGCAGAGAGGAGATGGAAGAGGAGATCAGCATTGCTGAAGGGGCGGTCTTCAACCGTTCCAAGGTCCAGCAGGATATGGTCCGGCTGGACGCCATTTATTCCGACCAGGGCTACTATTACGCTGATATTTATCCTGAGACGACCAAAGACGAAGAAAACCTGACCCTGGACATTAACTACAAGATTACCAAGGGAGAGCCGGTTTATTTTGACAATATTATTATTACCGGCAATACTAAAACCCGGGATAAGGTTATCCGGCGGCAGCTTGACGTGTACGAGCAGGAGCTGTACAGCGGTCAGCGGCTTAAAAAGAGCATCAGCCGCCTTTACCGGCTGAACTATTTTGAGAACGTCAACGTCGATACCGTGGAAAAACCGGATCAGAACGCCATTGATCTTAAAATCGACGTCACTGAAAAACCCACCGGGGAATTTTCGTTCGGCGGCGGGTACAGCAGCATTGAAAACGCTTTTGCCACGGCCTCCATATCCCAGAACAACCTCTTCGGCCGGGG
>JAWOCW010000057.1:0-19278 GCA_046483615.1 Desulfosudaceae bacterium | reverse complement strand
CCCCGGCCGTGTCCTGGTCGACCTGATCAGTCATCGCACCGATTTCATTGACCAGCTCCATGACCGCGCTGATGGCCGTGTTAAAATGAAAACGCTCCTCGATGTCAATGGTCACTTTCTTAATTGTCTGGTGGATCTTCCGATAGACTGCCGGCAGCGGCGGGGAAAGACCTTCCGGTTTGCCGTCAAAGGGCTTTACCTCCCTGATGACGGGCAGCCAGGCATCGGCCAGTCGCCAGATCCGATTCATGAAACGGTAAGCCCCTTCCACGCCCTGGTCGCTCCATTCCAGGCCACGCTCCGGCGGAGCCGCGAACAGGCAGAACAGGCGGGTCACGTCGGCGCCGTATTTATCCAGCAGGGCGTTGGGATCAATAACATTCTTTTTGGATTTGGACATCTTTTCCACCCGTCCGAAGGTGACGGCCTGACCGCAGGTGGCGCAGACGGCCGACCGCCCGGTCCCCGCCACCTCTTCCGGGTAAAGAAAACCATGCTCCGGGCAAAAAACGGTTTCCTTGCGGACCATGCCCTGGGTCAGCAGCCGCGTGAAGGGCTCCTTAAAATCGACCAGGCCCAGGGTGTGCAGGACGCGGGTAAAATAACGGGAATAAAGCAGGTGCAGCACGGCGTGCTCCACCCCGCCGATGTACTGATCCGCCGGCATCCAGTAGGCCACCGCCGCCGGATCAAATATGGCCTCCTTGCAGAAGGGGCTGCAATATCGCAGGTAATACCAGGAAGAATCCACGAAAGTATCCATGGTGTCGGTTTCCCGGCGGGCATCCCGGCCGCAGACGGGACAGGTGGTGCCCACGAATTCTTCCAGAACCGGCAGGGGTGACCGGCCGTCTTCCAGCAGATCGGCGTCTTCCGGCAGCACCACCGGCAGGGATTCTTCCGGCACCGGCACGATGCCGCAGTCATCGCAATGAACCATCGGAATGGGGGCTCCCCAGTAGCGCTGCCGGGAGATACCCCAGTCCCGCAATCGGTAACTGACCGCTCTTTGACCCAGCTTGTTTGCTTCCAGCCAATCGGCAATGTCCGCCAGAGCCCGGCGGTTATCGAGGCCGTTAAAATCACCGGAATTGACCAGGACCCCGTCGCCGGTATAGGCCTCAACCAGCTCGGCCGATTCCAGGGGGTCGTCCGGAGGGCTGACCACCACGATAATTTCCAGCCCGTATTTACGGGCGAATTCAAAATCCCGCTGATCATGGGCCGGTACGGACATGACCGCGCCGGTACCGTATTCCATGAGAGCGAAATTGGCGGTATAAACCGGCATGCGCCGGCCGTTGACGGGATTGAGACACCAGGCCCCGGTAAAGACGCCCTCTTTTTCATAGGTTTCCACCGCCTGGCTGGTCCTGTCGCTGGAGGCCACGCGCTCGACAAATTCCCGCACCGCCTCTTCCTGGCCGGTTCCACCGGCAAGTTCCGTGACCAGCGGATGTTCCGGCGCCAGGCACATGAAAGTGGCGCCGCAAACCGTGTCCTGCCGGGTGGTAAAAACCGGGATATCCAGGTCCCGTCCTTCCACCGGAAAACGAATCTCCGCCCCGATACTTTTGCCGATCCAGTTTTTCTGCATGGTGGTTACTTTTTCCGGCCAGCCCGGCAGCTGATCGCAATATACCAGCAGGTCTTCGGCATAATCGGTGATCCGGAAAAACCACTGGGGCAGCTTCTTCTGGCGAACGAGACAGCCACAGCGCCAGCAGGCGCCGCCTTCCACCTGTTCATTGGCCAGAACCGTGGCGCAGGTGTCGCACCAGTTGACGTAAGAATCTTTCCGGTAAACCATGTTGTGCTCATACATCTTGACAAACAGCCACTGTTCCCAGCGATAATAATCAGGATCGCAGGTGGCGATCTCCCGGTCCCAGTCATAGCTTAGCCCCATGCGCTTCAACTGGGAGCGCATGTAGTCGATATTGCTTCTGGTCCATTCGGCGGGATGGGTCCGGTTGGCAATGGCCGCGTTCTCGGCCGGCATGCCGAAGGCATCCCAGCCCATGGGATGCAGCACGTTGTAGCCCCGCATCTTTTTGTACCGGGCGATGACGTCGCCGATGGTATAATTTCTGACGTGGCCCATGTGAATCTTTCCGGAAGGATAGGGAAACATTTCAAAAAGATAATACTTTTCCCGCTCCGGATCTTCAGACACCCGGAACATCCGGTTGTCTTCCCAGAAAGACTGCCACTTGCTCTCAATTGTTTTAAAAGGGTACCGCTCCGTCATTATCAAACGTCCTTTCCGAACTTTTTACCGGTTATCCGACTTTTTCACGGATTTTAAAATTTCAGTGGTACTGACGCCCTCTTTTAAAGGAACCAGGCAGACCTTGCCGCCGCGAGATTCGACTATTTCCCGGCCGACCACCGTTTCCGGGGTGTAATCCCCGCCCTTGACCAGCACATCCGGCTGAAAAGCCGCGATCAGATCAAGAGGCGTCTCCCCGGCGAACAAAACCACCATATCCACGCAGCCGATGGCCGCCAGCAAAGAAGCCCGCTCCGTTTCCGGCAGCACCGGACGATGCTCACCTTTCAAGCCACGGACGGAGGTATCTGAATTGAGGCCCACCACCAGCCGATCGCCCTCTTTGGCCGCGGCGTGCAGGAGCTTGATATGGCCGGCGTGCAACAGATCAAAACAGCCGTTGGTAAACACGATGCGGCGGCCATCACGCCGCCAGACCGCGATCATCTTTTGGGCGTCGTTTAATGAGAACAATTTACCGCCGGCTGCCTGGCGCTGACCGCGCACGGCCGCCTCCAGTTCCACCATGGCAATGGGGCTGGTGCCGACCTTTTCCACCACGATCCCGGCCGCGCAATTGGCCAGGGCGGCGGCGTCGGTCATGGGCAGGCCGCCGCCAAAGGCCGCCGCCGCCACGCTGACCACGGTATCACCGGCTCCGGAGACGTCAAACACGTCGCGGGCCGCCGTGGGGATATTCACCGGCTCCGTCTTGTCACTGAACAAGGACATGCCCTGCGCTCCGCGGGTGACCAGGAGGTAATCCAGGGAATAATCCCGAAGGACCGCTTTTGCCCGGCCGGCCAGGTCATCCTCTTCTTCCTTCATCGGGGGACGGACCTGGGCCAGCTCCCTGGTATTGGGAGTGACGCAGGTGGCCCCGGCGTAAGACGACCAGTCACTGCCCTTGGGATCGACGAACACCGGAAGGGCGGCCTTCCGGCAGACCGCGATCAGACCCGCGGCCAGGCCGCCGGCAAAAAAACCCTTGCCGTAATCAGACAGAATGACGACATCCGCCTCACCCGCCAGTTTCTCAAAAACTTCCCGGAGAAGCTCCTGCTGCCGTAAGTCGGCCCGCCAGGAGCGCTCTTCATCAAGCCGGAGCAGTTGCTGCCCCTGCCCGATGACCCGGGTTTTGGTGGTGGTAATATGCTCCGGGTCAACCGCCAGGTAATCGGCAATATTATTTTCAGCCAGAAGCCGGGCGGCATCCCGACCGGCCGCGTCATCACCGCGCACCCCGACCAGAGAAACCCGGCAGCCCAGTCCGGACAGGTTAAGGGCCACGTTGCCGGCCCCGCCGAGGGTTCGGGTCTTTTTATCGACACCAACCACCGGCACCGGGGCTTCCGGCGAAATCCGTCCGACCTGCCCCCAGTAATACACGTCCAGCATAATATCGCCGGCCACGATCACCCGGGCAGTTGAAAAATCAGGACAATACAAGGTCATAATCACCCGCCGCTGTTACCGGTTTCTATTACCTGCGCCCAATAATGCAGAATCAGAATATGGGCCTCCTGAACCCGGGCGGTGTTGGCCGACGGCACGACGATGGCGTAATCGGCCTCGTCCTTTAAACAGCCGCCGTCTCCTCCGGTCAGGACCACCCGGGTGAGTCCTGTTTCGGCAGCCAGGCGCAGGGCCCGCAGCACGTTTTCGGAATTGCCCGAGGTGGACAAACCGATCAGGGCGTCTCCGCCGGCTGCCAGGCCGGCCAGCTGCCGGACAAAAACCGACTCATAGCCGTAATCATTGGCCACGGCGGTCAGAATGGAGGTATCCGTGGTCAGGGCCAGAGCCGGCAAAGCCCGCCTCTCCCGCTCAAAACGCCCCACCAGCTCGGCGGCGAAATGCTGGGCATCGGCGGCCGAACCGCCGTTGCCGCAGATAAAAATCCGGCCCTTGTTTTGTGTCACCCGGGACAAGGCCTCCGCCGCCGCCGAAATAACCTCCCGCGACGCGGCCAAATCCCGGATACAGGCCAGATGATCATTGATCATGGCGTCAAATGATGTCATTAAGCTGATTCCTTTCTGACCGAACTTCATAAAATTTTTTGATAAAAGCTGTTTTATTCCATTATTTTAAAATTAGAATAAAAAGAGTAAAGCCGGATTACAGATAGGGATCATCCTGCCTGAGATAATTGTTGATATAATCATCGGCAGCCTCCTCCAGCGTCGTCATTTCCACCGGGCACCCGGTGGCCAGCAGCTTGTCCCTGCTTGCTTCCGTAAAGTACTGATAGCGGTCACGCAATTTTTCCGGCATTTCGATATATTCGATATCAAGGGGGTTGTCCATGGCTGAGAATACCGCCGCGGCCAGGTCATTCCAGGTCCTGGCCCGGCCGGTGCCGACGTTGAACAGCCCGTTTACGGCCGGGTTGTCCAGCAGCCAGGCGATGATCCGGGCGCAGTCCTTGACGTACACGAAATCACGCTTCTGGCCGCCGTCCTCGTATTCCCGGCGGTAGGATTTAAACAGCCGCAAACGACCGGTCTGCCGGATCTGAAAAAAAGCTTTATAAATAACGCTGCACATATCCTCTTTGTGGTATTCATTGGGACCGAACACGTTAAAAAACTTCAGGCTGATCAATTGTTCCAGCGCGCCGGTCCGCAGCGCCCAGAGGTCAAAAAGATGCTTGGAATAACCATACATATTAAGCGGTACCAGCTGAGCCAGGCGGACCGTGTCATCGGAGAATCCGGCCGTGCCGTCGCCATAGGTGGCGGCGCTGGAAGCGTTGATAAACCGGATATCACGAACCAGAGCGTACTGCGCCAGGCTCTTGGAATAATGAAAATTGTTCTCCATTAAATAGTCGGCGTCCGGTTCCGTGGTGGAGGAACAGGCGCCCAGGTGAACAATGGCTTCAATATCGTCAAAATCGCCCTGGAGCAGTTTTTCCAGAAATTCGGTTTTATGGATATAATCAAGATAAAGCCGGTTGACGAGATTCTTCCACTTATCGGACTTACCCAGGTTGTCCACCACCAGGATGTCATCAATACCGGCCTGATTCATTTCCCATATTACGGCACTGCCGATGAATCCGGCTCCGCCGGTGACGATAAACATGTCAGCTGCACCTCCACCAAACCAGAAAATTTATGGAATTTTTCAATCCCGACGCCTTCGTAAAAAGCTCCCCAGCCAGGCGCGCCGTGTTTCGGATAATTCGGTCACGCCCCGGGCGTGACGGCATTCCGGGCATCGCGCCGCCACCCGAATATATACACCGGATAATATATACCGGCTACAATAAAAGAAATATTGGCTTTTTTAAGGAGCCGTCTTTATTGATTTCTGCCATAAGCCCCCCAAAAAAGCAATAGTCTCTGGAATTTTCGACTTAACCCGGCCACAGAAAAAAATTGACTTGTCGTTGAAAATCTCATATTTATTCAGATGTTGACTTGGCCGGAACATTTCATGATTTTTTTTACAAATGCTGTTTTATTTCGGTATTTCAAATTTTTGTAATATTTTTCACCCTGCTTCTCAAATTTTTAAATTGTCATTTTTGAATTGTCATCAGGAATTTGCGGGGGATTTTCTAAAAAAAACAATTTTATATAAAAAAATTCACCCTTCAGTCCCGCCGGGGCGGGACTGGCAGACGCGCCCAGATCGACTCGATAAATATTGGTAAGATACAAGGTACTTCATATGGCTACTAAAATTCTGATCAACGCCCTTGATCCTGAGGAATGCCGCATCGCCAAGGTGAAAGACAACCGGCTGGAAGAATTTCACCATGAAACCGCCGCCCGGGCCACCACTAAAAGTAATATTTACAAAGGTATAGTGGCGAGGGTGGAACCGAGTCTTCAGGCCGCTTTTGTGGATTACGGCGAAGAACGGCACGGTTTTCTGCAGAAGCAGGAAATCCACAGCGATTATTTTCAAAAAGGGGAAAGCGACCGTTCCATCAAGGATCTGATTAAATCCGGACAGGAACTCCTGGTGCAGGTTACCAAAGACCCTATCATGCACAAGGGCGCCGCCCTGACGACCTTTCTTTCCATACCCGGCCGTTTCAGCGTGCTCATGCCCGGCAGCCAGACCCGGGGGGTTTCCAAATCCATTGCCGACGAGGAAGAACGAAAGCGCTTAAGAGAAATCATAGACAGCCTGTCCCTGCCGGAAAATTTCGGCCTGATTCTGAGGACAGCGGCCCGGGATGCTTCCAAAACGGTTATCACCAAAGACTTCAGATATTTGATGCGTCTCTGGAAAACCATCAAGAAAAAGGGTATCAACAAAAAGGCGCCGGCCGAATTATACAAGGAACGTGACCTGGCCATACGCTCCATTCGCGATTATCTGACCACCGACATATCAGAAATCCTTATCGACGACCCTTCCACCTACCAGGAAGTCAAAGACTTTATTGACCTGGTCTCCCCCAAACACTCCGCCATAATCAAACAATATAAAAGCGATAAACCCATCTTCACCAAGCACGAACTGGAACACCAGATCAACACCATCTTTGCCAACAAGGTCAAACTCCCTTCGGGTGGCTCCATCGTGCTTGGTCAAACCGAAGCCCTGGTCGCCATTGACGTCAACTCCGGCAAATCCAAGCAGGGGGTATCCATTGAAGAAACCGCCCTGCAGACCAACCTGGAAGCGGCCGAGGAAATCGCCCGCCAATTAAGGCTCCGGGACATGGGTGGCCTGATCGTTATCGACTTTATCGACATGAGGAACCGGAAAAACAAATCCGCCGTGGAAAAATGCATGAAAACCAGCCTCAAGGAAGATAAGGCCCGTACCCGGGTGGGCAATATTTCCCGCTTCGGCCTGCTGGAAATGTCCCGGCAGAGGCTGCGGCAGTCACTTGAATCTTCCAGCTTTGTTCCCTGCGGCCAGTGCGGGGGGCAAGGCTATGTCATGGCCACCGAAAAGGTCGGCATCAATTTTCTGCGGCGACTCCGGCTGGAAACATTGAAAAATGAAGGCCAGAATGTCACCTGCCTGCTGCCCCCGGAGGTGGCGCACTATATTATGAATCGTAAAAAAAACGAATTACTGGCGCTGGAATCAAGACGCAATTCCGTGGTCACCATCCAGATGGACCCGGCCTTGCCCCGGGACGAATGCCGGATTGAATGGGAAAAGCAATAACCCGCCGCCATCCTCAAATTTTTATAAAAAATTGAATAGAACTTGACCTGAGCATGATTCATCCTTTAAAGAATAGTGGTACTTGTCAAAGGGATGAAAAAAAATGACGGTCGAAAAAAGATACCAGGGGATTTAAAAGACCCCAAAGGAGGAGACATTGTTCGCAGACATCGTTTATGCCATGGGACAGAACGGCGCTCCGGGAGAAGCGCCTCAGGGAGGCGGATTAATGGGCCTGGCCCCGTTGATTCTTATTTTTGTGATTTTTTATTTTCTTCTTATCCGCCCCCAGCAGAAAAAAACCAAGGAACACCAGGAGATGGTCAATAATCTTAAGCCCGGTGATCAGGTTGTTACCAACGGAGGACTGCATGGCAAACTGACCAAAGTGGAGGAAACAACCGTGATGTTGGAAGTGGCTGACAAGGTCAGGCTGAAAGTGTCTCGTCCGAGCATCGCCGGCAAAAAGCAGGACGCCCCGGCCGCCAGGACGGACAAAAAAGACAAATAATAACGCTTTTTCAAAAGCCTGAAGCTGGTGGTTGTTATGGCACCACTGCGCCCCCTTCCCGAATCAAAGGGGCAGCCTGAAGACGTGAACACTTTTATAAGGACGTCATAACCGGTGTCCGGAAATAAAAACATCTGGTCCGCTTTACGGATGGACACTCTGACTGAGGATAACTGACATTGAAAGAAATTCCATGGAAACAGGTTTTGATAGCGGGGATCATGGTCGCGGCCGTAATCCTGGTATTGCCTACCTTTAATCCCGGCTGGTGGCCGCATAAAACCATCAACCTGGGGCTGGATCTCCAGGGCGGCATGCATCTGATCCTGGAAGTAGACACGGAAAAAGCCGTCTCGGCCCAGGTCGAGGGCCAGGCCCGTGAACTCCGGGACCTGGTCAGAGACAAGCGGATCCGGCATACGGACATCAAGGTCCGGGACAGCGCCATTGAAATAATGGCCCGGGGCCGGGATAATATCGACGCCCTTCAGAAGGTACTGGACGAAGAGTTTCCCGGCCTGGCACTGATATCAGAACGGAAACAGGACAACAGCCTGGAACAGACCCTGGCCATTCCTGAAAAAGAGGCCGAGCGCATCAAGAAAATGGCCACGGAACAGGCCCTGGAAACGATCCGCAACCGTATCGACGAATTCGGGGTGAGCGAGCCTGTTATCCGCATTCAGGGGGAAAAACGCATCCTGGTGCAACTGCCCGGAGTTACCGACACCTCCCGGGCCAAGGACCTGATCGGGAAAACCGCTCTTTTGGAGTTCCGCCTGGTGGATGAAGAACACGATGTCAACAAAGCCCTGGAAGGAAAAGTGCCGCCGGGCAGCGAACTGCTCTACCAGGTCAAAACTGATCCGGAAACCAACCGGACCACCAAGAATCCTTTTTTAATCAAAAAAGGAACGCCCCTGACCGGCGCCGATCTGGCCGACGCCAGGGTCAGTATTGACTCCCGCTACAACGAACCTTACGTATCCCTGGAATTCAACCGCAAGGGCGCCGCCATATTTGAAAGAATCACGGAAAACAATTTAAAAAAACGGCTGGCCATCGTGCTGGACAACAACGTCTACTCGGCCCCGGTCATCCAGGACAGGATCTCCGGCGGCTCGGCCCAGATTACCGGTAATTTTACCGACAAGGAAGCCCATGACCTGGCCATTGTTCTGCGGGCCGGAGCCTTGCCGGCGCCGGTCAGAATCATGGAAGAACGGACGGTGGGACCATCCCTGGGGCAGGATTCCATTAACAAGGGCCTGCTGTCCATGGCGCTGGGCGGAGTTATCATCCTCGTCTTCATGGGAGTTTATTATAAGGGCGCCGGCCTGTTCGCGGATTTCGCGCTTTTGGCCAACATTTTGCTGATCGCGGCCGGCCTGGCCATTTTCCAGGCCACCCTGACCCTGCCGGGCATTGCCGGGATCATTCTGACCATCGGCATGGCCGTGGACGCCAACGTCATTATTTTTGAACGCATCCGGGAGGAGCTCCGGCTGGGCAAACCTCCCCTGACCGCCCTGGCGGCCGGGTTTGACCGGGCCACCCTGGCCGTCCTGGACGCCAACGTGACCACCCTCATCGCGGCCCTGGTCCTGTTCCAGTTCGGCACCGGTCCGGTCCGCGGATTCGCGGTCACGCTCAGCCTGGGCGTTCTGGCCAGCCTGTTTACCTCCCTGATCGTGGTCCGCCAGATATTTGAATATTTCCTGATCAACCGCCGAGTTAAAACCATAAGCATTTAATCGACCTAAGCAAGGAACAACCATGGAGATCATCAAACCCGGAATAAATATCAACTTTTTGAATAAACAGAAAATAGCCTTTTTTGTCTCAGCCGGCCTGATTCTTCTGAGCCTGGTGACACTGATCGCGCACAAGGGTCCGAAATATGGTATTGATTTTTCCGGGGGCACCTTGATGCAGTTAAAATTCTACAACCAGACGGCCATCGACGATATCAAGTCTGGTTTTACCGCCATGGATATCAATGTTTCCAGCGTTCAGGAATATGGCACCGGTAAAAAGGGGAACTACCAATATCTGGTCAACACCGACATGACCGGCATCACCGGTGAAGAAGATTTCAACGACAAGGTGATCAACACCCTTGCGTCAACCACCGGCCAGGAAGCTGAAATAATGCGGATCGAGATGGTCGGCCCCCAGGTTGGTCGCGACTTGAGAGGAAAGGCGCTGTTTGCCATCTTTTTCGCGCTGCTGTTCATTAATATTTATATCTCCGGCCGGTTTGAGTTGAAATGGGTGGAAAGCGCCATTGTGGCCGGCGGTCTGATCGGGGCCGTCAAGCTCTTCTCCATGCTTAACGTCAGTATTCCCTATCTGATCCTGGTGGCCCTGATCGTCTCCCTGGTACTGTTCTGGTTTTTGAAGTTGAAATACGCCATGGGCGCCATCGTGGCCCTGATCCACGACATTACCATCACCGTCGGGGTATTTTCCCTGTTTGACAAGGAATTCACCCTGCCGATTATCGCGGCCCTGCTGACCATTATCGGATATTCCCTCAATGACACGATTGTTCTTTTCGACCGCATCCGGGAAAATCTTAAAAAATACAACCGCAAGACGCTGGCGGAAAATATCAACACCAGTATCAACCAGACCCTCAGCCGCACGGCCCTGACCTCAATCACCACCCTGATTGTGGTGGTGGCCCTGTTTTTATTCGGCGGCAGTATTATTCATGATTTTGCCTTTGCCCTGATCGTGGGCGTGCTGATCGGCACCTACTCCTCGATTTTCGTGGCCAGCCCGATCCTGCTCTGGTACCAGCCCGGAAAATAAGGGCGGAGCTGGGCATGATCCAATATTTCAAATGATGGTTTCGCCTATGGACAGCCTGACAGACTGGTTTACATTAAAAGCCGTTCCAGGAATAGGAAACCACATCTATAAACGCCTGATAGACGCCTTTGGCTCGCCCGGGGAGGTCTTTACCGCTCCCCGGAGCAAATTGCTGGCGGTGGACGGCGTTTCGGAAAAGATTGCCGCGGCCATTGCCGCCCACAGCACTCCGGAGACGGCCCATAAAAATATCGACTTATGCCGCCGCCACGGCATAGACGTCATCACCATGACCGACCCGGCCTATCCGACCCTGCTGCGTGAAATTCCGGATCCCCCCCCCTACCTGTACGTCAAGGGAAAGCTGACCGCCGACGCCGCCTGCCTGGCCATCGTCGGTTCACGAAACCCCACCAGTTACGGCCTGAGCATGGCCGGCCAGCTGGGCCGGGACCTGGCATCCCGGGGGCTGACGGTGGTCAGCGGACTGGCCCGGGGAATTGACACGGCCGCCCATGAGGGGGCGCTGGACGCCGGTGGTCCGACCTGGGCCGTGCTGGGCAGCGGGCTGGCTAATATTTATCCGGAAAACAACAAAAAACTGGCGGCAAAAATTGCTGAAACAGGAGCAGTTATTTCGGAATTCCCGGTGCTGGCCGGGCCTGACCACCATCACTTCCCGGTTCGCAACCGCGTCATCAGCGGTATGTCAACCGGCACGGTAGTGGTGGAAGCGGCCAGAAAAAGCGGCTCCCTGATCACCGCCCGGCTGGCCGCGGAACAGGGCCGGGAAGTCTTCGCGGTACCGGGCAGCATTCAGTCCTTTAAGAGCACCGGCACTCACGGACTGCTCAAGCAGGGAGCCACCCTGGTGGAAAGTGCCGCCGACATATTAAGCGAAATTGCTCATATGTTGTCAGACACCCGCTCTTTACCCGACCCCGGTAGTCAGGCAGCCGGCGCCACCGACAAAACCTCCGCCGCGGCCGGACTATCCAGCGAGGAGGCATCCCTGCTGGGCCTGCTGGAGCCCTATCCGGCCCATATTGATGATATTTCCCGAAAAGCGGCCATGGCCCCGGGACAAACCGCGGCCGTTCTTTTGAACCTCGAATTAAAGGGTCTCATTCAACAGGAACCCGGAAACTTTTTTTTATTAAAAGAGGCAGCCATTGAATAAACCGGTCATAATCGTCGAATCACCGACCAAGGTAAAAACCATAAAAAAACACGTCGGCAACCGTTTCAACGTGACAGCCACCTCGGGGCATTTACGAGACCTGCCGCCCAGCGAGCTGGGCATTGATATTGACAATCAGTTCACCCCCAAGTACGTCAACATCAAGGGCAAACAAAAAGTCATCACGGCCCTGAAAAAAGCCGTGGGCGACGCCGAGGATATCTACCTGGCCCCTGACCCGGACCGGGAAGGAGAAGCCATCGCCTTTCACACGGCCGACATCCTCGGCAACAAGAAAAGGCAATTCCACCGGGTTCTGTTTCATGAACTCACCAAAAACGGCATTGAAAGCGGCCTGGCCAACCCCCTTTCCCTGGATCATCACAAGTATGAATCCCAGCAGGCCCGCCGCATCCTGGACCGCCTGGTCGGCTACCAGATCTCGCCGCTGTTGTGGAAAAAAGTTCAGAACGGTTTGAGCGCCGGTCGGGTGCAGTCCGTGGCGGTACGCATGATCTGCGAGCGGGAACGGGCCATCTTCGCCTTTGAACCCCAGGAATACTGGTCTTTCACCGCTGACCTCCAAGGAGAGCAGCCGCCCCCTTTCGCCGCCCGATTGACTAAAAAGGACGGCAAAAAAATAAGCGTCGACAACGAGAAAGACGCCCAGGCCCTGAATGAAGACCTCTGCCGGCAGTCTTTCGTGGTGGATAAAATCACCAAAAAGACGGTCAAGCGCAATCCCCAGCCGCCCTTTATCACCAGCAAACTGCAGCAGGAAGCGATTAAAAAACTGGGGTTTTCCGCCAAAAAAGCCATGGCCGTGGCGCAACAGCTCTATGAAGGCGTTGACCTGGGTCCCGGCGAACCGGTCGGTCTGATTACCTATATGAGAACCGATTCAACCCGGATCGCGGCCGACGCGGCCGAAGAAGCCCTGTCCTTTATTAAAAGCACCTATGGCGATGACTATGCCATGTCCAAGCCCCGTTTTTTCGCCAACAAAAACAAGGTCCAGGACGCCCATGAAGCTATCCGCCCGACCTCGGTCAGCAATTATCCGGACCAGATAAAATCGGCCCTGTCAAAAGATCAGTTCGCCCTCTACTCCCTTATCTGGAAACGTTTCGTGGCTTCCCAGATGAGCCAGGCCCTGATTGACCAGAAATCTATTTCCATCACGGCCGGCCCCTATCTTTTTACGGCCAGCGGTTCCACCGTCAAGTTTGCCGGTTTCATGACACTTTATCAAACCGAAGAAGAGCAGCAGGACGGTCCCGAGGCCGGCAAGGACAAGCTGCCGGAACTCCGGGAAAAAGAAAGTCTGGAACTGATCCGGATGAATCCCAGGCAGCATTTCACCGCCCCGCCACCGCGATTTTCCGAAGCTTCGCTGGTCAAGGAGCTGGAAGAAAACGGCATCGGCCGGCCCAGCACCTACGCTAACATCCTTTCCACCATCCGCGACAAAGGCTACGTGGAAATGATCAACAAATATTTTCGTCCGACCGAACTGGGCTTTCTGGTCAACGATCTGCTGGTGACCAATTTTCCCGAGATTCTCGACATCGAATTTACGGCTAACCTGGAATCCGATCTGGACCGAATCGAGGCGGCCGAAAAAGCCCTGCCGAACCTTTTGTCGGAATTTTACGATTCCTTTGCCAAAAAACTGGATTCAGCCAAAGAAGAGATGCTCAGCATCAAGGGCGTCGGCGCTCCGACCGGGCTGACCTGTCCGGAATGCGGCCAGGATCTGCGCATCAAAATCGGCAAAAACGGCCAGTTTCTGGCCTGCTCCGGTTATCCCGAATGCACCTACTCCAGGAACTATACCCGGGATGAAAAAGGCCGGGTCTCGGCGGTGGAACCCGATTTTACGGTGGCCGAAGGCAAAATGTGCGACAAGTGCGGCAGCCAGATGGTGGTCAAACAGGGCAAGTACGGCGATTTTCTGGCCTGCTCGGCCTACCCCGACTGCAAGAACACCCAGTCTATCAATTCCGGACAGAACGCCCGGCCAATCGGGATAAAGTGCCCGGAACCCGGCTGTGACGGTGAAATCGTTGAAAAAAAGTCCCGGCGCGGCAAGATTTTTTATGGCTGCAACCGATTTCCGGACTGCAAATTCGCCACCTGGGACAAACCCCTTGACGAACCCTGCCCGGAATGCGGGGCTGTTTTCACGGTTGAAAAAGAGACCAAAAAAGAAGGTCGCGTTATCAAATGCCTGAATAAAGAATGCGGGTTCAAACAGAAATGGACATAACCGGATATACCGACGAGCGGTTCATCAAATGTATCAGCGCCCGGGAAAAGTACGCCGCCATCAGGGAGCTGGCCGCGGTCTTTCAATTATCCGATGTCTGCCGGGAGACGGATGAACTGGTGGAGGCCCTGATCGCGCGCGAAGAGATCATGACCACCGGCATCGGATTTGAAATCGCCGTTCCTCACGCCCGCATCAGGCAGGTCAAACGAATCGCTTTTGCCGTAGGCATATCCCGATCCGGGGTTGACTTTGAAGCCATTGACAAAAAACCGGCCCGCCTGCTGATCATGGTTGTGGCCGGAGACTTGCAGCATACCGAATATCTCCGGCTGCTGTCGAAAATCATGAACCTTCTTAAAACCGAGGGTGTCATGAACCGCCTGATGGAAGCTTCGACCCCCGGAGAGATATTAAATATTTTAAAAACACCTCCAGCTGACACGAACCGACATGGCCTCCCCGCTTGAAAAAGAGCCGTCCCGCTTTTCACTGCCGGCTCTCCAGAAATCAATTTTCGGCATCTATCGTTCCTCGGACATTTCCCGTTACGTGCTGCAAATTGTCTTTGCCGTTTTAATCGGGGTGCTGGCCGGGCTGGGCGCCATCCTGTTTCACTATATCGTGGAATACATGCGCCTGTTTTTTGAGCCCGCCAATCTGAAACGACTCCTGCCGTTAAATTTTAATCTTATCGTGCTGGTTCCCCTTCTGGGAGGCGTTATCATCAGCGCCCTGACCGCTTTTTTTCCGGGGACCGCCCGGGAAAAAGGAGTGGAGAGCGTTATCAAGGCGCTCATCATCAAGAACGGTTATATCCCCCTAAAAACGACTCTCTTTCACATGGCTTCCTCGATTCTGTCCATCGGCACCGGCGCCCCCCTGGGGCCGGAAGGACCGGTGGCCAAAATCGGCAGCGGCATCGGCTCCTTCATGTCCCAACGGTTCCGGCTTAACCGTAAAAACATGAAAGTATTCACTGCCGCCGGAGCGGGCGCGGCCATCGCGGCGGTATTCAACGCGCCCATTGCCGGGGTTTTTTTCAGCATTGAAGTAATTCTTTTAAATGACCTGCGTAATGAATCGCTGAGCTTTCTCATCATCGCCTCAGTGGTGGCCGACATCCTCTCCCGGGCGGTACTGGGCAATGAAACCATTTTTTCCATACCTGATTATCCCCTGGTCCCGTTGGCCGATTATCCCTGGTTTCTGATTTTTGCCGTCTGCTGCGGTCTGCTTTCCCTGGCTTATTCCCAGCTGTCCAAATCCTTACATTACCTGTTTGACAAAGTGCTGCGGCTGGACAACCCTTTCTGGCGCCTTTTGCCGGTATCTCTGCTGTTCGGCCTGGTGCTGCTGAAATTTGATCAATTGTTCGGTATCGGTTACCACACCATGAACCTGGTCTTAAACCACGAGTTCGCCCTGGGCACCGTGGCCTGCCTGCTGCTGCTGAGAATTTTGTTTCTGGCCCTGTTTCTTACTGCCGGCGCCTACGGCGGCACCTTTGCGCCCTCCCTGGCCATCGGCGCCATGTTCGGATTTGTTTTCGCCCTGTCCGCCAACGCCCTTTTTGATATTTCGCTGGATCCGGTTGCCTTTTCTCTGGTGGGTATGGGCGGTATCCTGGCGGGCATCAACTCCATACCGCTGACCTCCATTCTGCTGGTATTTGAATTAACCCGGGACTACCGCATTATTCTGCCGCTGATGCTGGCCTCGATTGTTTCCTTCATCGTGGTACTGTATGTCAACAAACGGACGGTTTACGCCAACGCCCTGCTGCAGGAAGGCATCGATGTCAGCGCCATGGGCGAAATTGACATTCTGGGCCGGGTCAGCGTCAAACAGCTGATGGTGCCTCACCTTGACCAGGTCAGCTACCGCATGCCCTTCCAGGAACTGCTGCGCCGGCTGCTGCACTCGGCCTATGGTGAAGTCTGCGTGGTAAATGACGAAGACCGGCTGTTGGGGGTGATTACTCTGAAGGGAGTCCGCCAGGCGCTGATCACCCGTGAACTGGTCGATTTGCTGATCGCGGACGACCTGGTCATCCCCATTCCGGCCGTGACCGAAGACGACCCGGTCACCCGGGCCCTGGAAAACATTGAAAAATTTGATATCGAAAATATTCCGGTGGTAACCCCGGCCGCGGACGGACACAGGTTATCAGGTATTCTCCGACACCAGGATATTCTGCAGGCCTACAACACGCTGCGTGAAGAGTGGCAAACCAACCGGTTTCTCACCAACTATACCGTTCACAAGTCATGAAATATCCTGTCCAATTGTCTTTATTTGACGACAATTGAACTGGCAGGTGACGTTTTTTGTCACTCGCCTGCCCGCTTCAATAAGAATTCCCCCTTTTACTATTCTGCTGCCAAGTGGCCCGCCTTTGCTCTGACTTCTTTTTTTCCGGGGGCGGACAGATTCGGCGACTCGCCCGGAGCAGGTTCTTCCTGGCATTCAAACACCTGAATATATACTTTTTACCGCCATGATAGAATGATCTTTGAAAAAATCATTCGCGACCTTGAACTGCTCACCCGGTCAAATATTACCACCGCGCCGCCTGAATTATATGACCATAATTTTTTGTGATTAATAACGGCATAATTATTGCTGTAGTTATTAATCAAGATAAGCCATAACCCGAATGTTTCCTGAAATATCCGTAAAATATCGGGGTTAATGGTTTGTAAAACTATCAGCCAGGATGCCTTTTATCCGGCAAGGGGGGGGATTGACCGGTTTCCCGTTTGAGCCGTGACCGGGCCCGACCATGATCAAGGTCCGGCTTCAAACGGGAAACACGGTTAATGCTTATGGATAAAAAACACATGCCTGTTGAAAAAAGAGCCCACCCCAGGATAAACGTTCCTGACGGCACGGTTGTGATGGAACTGGGCAATAACCTGAAAATGGGCCGGCTGATCGACATCAGCCTGGGCGGCGCCGGTATATGTTATCCCGAACAAACCGGCCATAACCTGAACGGTCAAAAAGCCCGGCTTCATATTTTGATTCAACAGCCCTTTTTTTGCCTGGAAAATATCCCCTTCCAGGTTGTCTTTGACGCCATCAGCAACACGGCGGCCGCCAGCCCGGACTTTCCCAGACGATGCGGCCTCCAATTCAAGGAACTTTCCTCCGGGCAGAAAAATCAATTGGCCGCCATGCTCAGCCGGCAACTGCCCCGGAACGACCCGCGACACGACTGTCTTGAGCAGAAACTGAGAAAAAGCGAAGATGAGTACCGCCTTATCCTGGAAGGTATCAGGGAAGGTTATTTTGAAGTCGATATCGCCGGCAATATCACCTTTTTCAACAACGCCCTCCTGGATATTATCGGTTATTCCAGGCAGGAACTGCTGGGCTTGAATTACAAGTCCTTCATGAGCCGGGATACCGCCCGGCGGGTTTTTCGGGAGTACAACCGGGCTTACCTGACCGACAGATTGCCGACGCCTTTTGACTGGGAACTGGTTAAAAAAGAAGGCGCCCTGATCCACGTGGAGACATCTCTTTCCTTTATCAAGGACGTCGCCGGCAATATTACCGGCTTTCGCGGCATTGCCCGGGACGTCAGCAACCGCAAAAGATTTGAACGGGAACTGCTCTACCTGGCCTCCCACGACCAGTTAACCGGCTTGTTCAACCGGGGAGCCTTGTTTGAAAAACTCCGGGAAACCATTGCCTACGCCCGGCGTTTCCAAAAACGCTGCGCCCTGCTCTTTCTGGATCTGGACAACTTCAAAGCGGTTAACGATCGCTTTGGACATGAAGCCGGCGACCGGGTGCTCAAAGAAGCCGCCGCCAGGCTGTCCGGGCTGCTGCGGGAAACCGATTATGTCTGCCGTCACGGCGGGGATGAATTTACCATCATTCTTAATAACGCCGACAGTATCGATCCGGTTCTGGTCGCCAACAAAATAGGTGAAACCATCCGGGAACCGTATCAGGTCTCAAAACACCGTATCGATTTTATCTCAACCAGTATCGGCATCAGCCTGTATCCCGATGACGGCGCCGATATCGACTCCCTGGTCAGATACGCTGATAAAGCCATGTACAAGGCCAAAAAAAAGAAAAACCGTTCCATCTGTTACAACCATGGAAAATTCACCCGCCGGCTGTAGCCCGGCTATTTCATGGTCCGGAACCGGCCCGGCTGAGCAGCAACCGCCCGGCTGCCGTCCTTGTCCGGACCCGACCGAATGATTCCAGCACCTGGATATGGGTATAAACCTCTGACACTGCCAGAAAAATTTCCAACGGCAGGCGGGCGGTATTCAATCTGGGAAACAGCTGCCGGGCCAGCGCGTACACCGACATGTCTCCGCGGGCCAGAATATTCATGATCCGGTTTTCCCGCTCCTGGAAACTGGCCAGGTACATATCCCGGATAAAATCAAAATCGATAATGGGATCACCATGGGCGGGATAAATTATCCCCGGAGACAACCGGTTTATTTTTTCCAAAGAAGCGTAAAACTCCCGCTGGCTGAGCCGCGTCGGCAAAGCCTGTCCCTCTTCCAGCATGACAAAGGCGTTGGGCGTTATATGGGGCAGGATATGATCGCCGGAAAACAACAGGCCGGTCTGATCATGGTACAGGCAGACCGAGTCGGTGGTATGACCGGGGGTTTCTATGACTCGCAGCTGGTAGTCCCCCATCTGAATAAGGTCATTCTGGCTGATCCGGGTCGTGACCCGGCATTTTTCGCCCAGCAGCGCAAAAGCTGAGGAGAGCGTCCGCATGGCAACACGGACAAAAGGGGGAACGCCCATCAAAGCCAGAAAATCTCCCATGGTTTTTCTGGAGACCCCCAGGCCGGTGGCGATACTGGCCGTTTTTTCAAAATTGCCGGCGACTTCAATGGCCGACCGGGACTCCCGCAATATTTTCCCAACCGCGCCGTAATGATCGATATGACTGTGGGTCAAGACGATCAGGTCGATGTCTTCGCAGCCCAGACCGTGTTCGGCCAGGGCGCCTTTTAATATTTGAAACCCCCGGGCGGTGCCGGTGTCCAGCAGGGCGATATGATCCGACCCGATAAACAGGTAGACATTGACCG
>JAWOCW010000044.1:0-4691 GCA_046483615.1 Desulfosudaceae bacterium | reverse complement strand
AGGGTGCCGTTGGGAGCCATGACCATTTTCAGCCCCAGTTCGGTCCCGTGGGAGGCGATCTCAAAGATGTCCGGGCGCAGGAGGGGTTCGCCGCCGGTCAGGATGACGATGGGGCTGCCGGCGCGGGCGATCTGGTCCAGCAGGCGTAAGGAAGCGGTCGTGTCCAACTCGCCGCTGAAAGAACCGTGCCTGGCCGAGGCCCGGCAGTGCTGACAGGAGAGGTTACAATTGCGGGTGGTTTCCCAGGCGACCAGGCGCAGCCGGGGAGTTTCGGAATCGCCCGGGCGCGGGTGAGCTGATGAGGACATAATTTATTTTCCGTTTGTCTGCCGCAGGCACCGGGCGGCTTTTTTGGCGAAATAGGTCAGGATCATGTCGGCCCCGGCCCGCTTGATGGACAGGAGGGTTTCCAGCATGACCTTTTCTTCGTCGAGCCAGCCTCTTTCCGCGGCCGCCATGATCATGGCGTATTCGCCGCTGACGTTGTAGGCGGCCACCGGATGATCGATCTCCTCCCGGATTCGGCAGATAATGTCCAGGTAGGGCAGGGCCGGTTTGACCATGATGATATCGGCTCCTTCCTCCACGTCCATGCTGGCTTCCCGGACAGCCTCCATGGAGTTGGCCGGATCCATCTGGTAGGTCTGCCGATCACCGAATCGGGGCGCCGAATGGGCGGCCTGGCGAAAAGGCCCGTAATAGGCCGAGCAGTATTTGACGGCGTAGGACATGATGGGAACAGAATCGTGGCCGTTGTCATCCAGGGCGCCGCGAATCTGCATGACCCGGCCGTCCATCATGTCCGAGGGGGCGACCATGTCGGCGCCGGCCTTGACATGGGACAGGGCAATCTTGGCCAGCAGGTCCAGGGTGCCGTCGTTGTCGATGACCTGGCCGTCCAGGACACCGCAGTGACCGTGGTCGGTGTACTGGCACAGGCAGACATCCGTAATGACCACCAGTTCCGGCACCTTGTCCTTGATGGCTTTGACGGCTTTCTGGGCGATGCCGTTCTTATCGTAGGCGCTGGTGCCGAGGGCGTCTTTCTTGTCCGGCACTCCGAAAAGCATTATGGCCGGAATACCCAGGGCGTGGGCCTGGGCGGCTTCCTTGACCAGGTTGTCGACGGAGAGATGACAGTGGCCCGGCATGCTCTCAATGGGGTCCTGGACGCCCTGGCCGGGCACCGCGAACAGCGGCAGGATCAGGTCGTCGACCGACAGGGCGGTCTCCCGGATCAGGCGGCGAAGCGGTTCCGTTTGTCTAAGCCGGCGGGGGCGATAGTCCGGGAAAAGCATAAGCGGCTCCTTGTTGATGATGATAGTCCGGTTAAGATAGTCCGATCTCCTGGTCGGTCAGGTAACAGGCCGGGTCGGGCGCCCACAAATCCCCGGTGGCGGCTTCCGCCCGGACCCGGAAGTTGCCGGCGCAGACATCCAGCCAGCGGCATCGGGCGCATCGGCCCGTGACATGGCCGGTTTTATCCTTGAGCTTGCCCATCAGGGGCTCGGAAGTGTCGGTCCATATTTCCGAAAAGGGGCGGGTTCTGACGTTGCCGAAACTGTAATGGCGCCAGAACTGGTCGGCGTGAACTTCACCGTCCCAGCTGACGCAGCCGATGCCCCGGCCGGAACTGTTGCCCTCGTTCATTTTCAGCAGCTCCAGAACGGCCGCGGCCCGGTCCGGGTTTTCCCGGAGCAGCCGCAGGTAAACATAGGGACCGTCGGCATGGTTGTCCACCGTCAGGACCTCCTTGTCCAGCCCTCGTTCATGCATGTCGCGGGTGCGGTCCATGATGAGATCCACCGTCTGCCGGGTTTCTTCGTGGGAGAGGTCGTTGTTGATCAGTGTCGAGCCCCGTCCGGCGTAGACCAGGTGGTAAAAACAGACCCGGGGAATATTATTTTCTTCCAGGATATCGAAGATAACGGGGACCTTGTCGGCGTTGAGGTTGTTAATGGTAAAGCGCAGGCCGACCTTGATTCCGGCTTGCTGGCAGTTGGCGATACCGGTCATGGCCTGGTCAAAGGCGCCGGGTACTCCCCGGAAGCTGTCATTGGTCTGTTGGTCACCGTCCAGGCTGATGCCGACGTAGGAAAGCCCGATATCCTTGAGCCGGCCGGCGGTTTCCCGGTCGATCAGGGTGCCGTTGGTGGAAATAACGGCCCGCATTCCCTTTTTAACGGCGTAGCCGGCCAGTTCCAGCAAATCCTGGCGCATGAGGGGTTCACCCCCGGAAAAAAGCAGTACCGGGGCGCCGAAGTCAGCCAGATCGTCAATCAGGGCCAATCCTTCGGCCGTGGACAGCTCGTTTTCGTGCGGGTGAGGCTTGGCCTGGGCGTAGCAGTGGCGGCACTTCAGGTTGCAGCGGTTGGTGACGTTCCAGACCACCACCGGTTTTTTGTCGGTGGAAAACTGCAACAGGTGAGAGGGCAGGTGCCGGGAATCCCGGCCATAGCGCAGGGCGTCCGAGGGTTCCGTGGTTCCGCAGTAAAGTTTCGATATCCCGATCATTTAAGTGTCCGTTTGTTGTGAAGTTTGATTATGTTCCCTGCCGTTCCGCTCCGGGTGATCGTGTTTCGTGGCGTCGTCTTCAGGCGTGACCAGTTCCGGTTTGTTGGCCTGCCCCCGCGAGGAGTTCATGCCGAAGGCTTTTTTGATCATGGCGTCAAGCCAGGATTCGGGGAACATCAGGGCCTGCTGGGTCAGGTAAAATTGTTTTATGCCGGCTTTTTCACTGAGAAGCTTGAAACCGTCCAGAAACTGCCTGGCCATCTCCCGGCACTTTGTTTCAAAATCCGTAAATTCGTTGTTAAGGTACTGCCGGACCAGGTAGAGGGTGGCGTCTTCCGCCAGCACGATATCCAGATCATATTGAGCGTAAAAATAGGCCTCAATATTTTTGGTTTCGTCGTAATAGGCCTTGACCGTTTCAATGGCCGATTCCATGGTGGTAATGCGGTTGACGGCGTAGTCGGCCAACAG
This sequence comes from Desulfosudaceae bacterium, assembly GCA_046483615.1. GTDB lineage: Bacteria > Desulfobacterota > Desulfobacteria > Desulfobacterales > Desulfosudaceae > CAYTQK01. Next base: position 1,706 of record JAWOCW010000044.1, on the reverse strand, counting down.
GTCGATCCGTTCCGGTGAGAGCGGAAAATCGTATTGTTCAGCCACCTGGCGGCATTTTCCGTCAATGAAATCACGAACATTCCTTTTTTCTTTCCGACAGAGCTCGTTATAGTTGGTCTTGGAGGTGGCCCCGGTCTCGCCGGACATGAGCGACGCCATAACCTCTTCAGGTGTGGATACGGTCTCCTCGGTTACCGGAAACTTTTTTATGGGTGTCGAGGGCAGGCCGCTTTCAAAACCGATCAGGGCGCGTTCCACTGAATTGACCAGACCCCTGGCGCCGGTCTTTTCCTGATAAGCGTGGCGAGCCAGGGTCCGCAGGGCCTTGTCGTCAAACTTAATATCAATTCCGTAGGCGGCAAAATCAATTTTTTTGCTCAGCACCACCGGGTTGCTGGGATTTTTTAAAATGTCGAAGAGATCGTTTTCCGTCAGGTTCTCAAATATTACCCGAACCGGCAGGCGCCCGATAAATTCAGCTTCAAAACCGAATTCGGTCAGGTCTTCGGAGCGGATATGCCTCATGGCGGCGTAAGGGTCAACCTCGGAGCTGTTAATCTGGGCTCCAAAGCCGATGGCCTGGGAGTTCATGCGTTTGTTGATGATCTCCTGGAGACCGGTAAAGGCGCCGCTCATGATAAACAGGATATTGCGGGTATTGACTGATCGTTTCTCACGGGTTCCGCTTTGCCGGTATCTTTCCATTTCCTGCATGATTGAGACCGGATCGTGGGGCACCCGCATTTCCACCTCGGTCTCTTCCATCAGGGTCAGCAGGGCCCGCTGCACGCCGGACCTGGACACGTCCGCGCCGACCAGATTGCGGCTGGCGGCTATTTTGTCAATTTCATCGATATAAATGATGCCGTGCTGGGCCAGTTCAATGTCATCGCCGGCTTCCCGGACCAGGTCCCGGACCAGGTCTTCGACGTCACCGCCCACGTATCCGGTTTCACTGAACTTGGTGGCGTCGCCCTTGATAAAAGGCACTCCCAGTTTGCGGGCGATGAGCTTGATCATATAGGTCTTGCCCACCCCGGTGGGGCCTATCATGAGCACGTTGTTCTTGATGCCGCCCACCAGTCCGGCGCCGCCGCCCCACAGTTCCTGGTGTCTGACGCGGTTGAAGTGGGTGCAGATTTTGGTGGCCAGAATTCTTTTGGCTTCATCCTGCCGGATAATATACTGATCCAGGTAGGCTGCCAGCTCTTCGGGTTTTAAATCAAAATTTAAAAGCGAATCCGATTTGCCGGACCGGCCGTCGCTTTCCGAAGCATTGTTATCCGGCGCTATCACCGGCGAAACCAGTTTGACCGTGTCTCCATATTTTTCATGGAGGAATTCACCGATCTCTTTTTCAATTTTTTTAGGATCCAGAGTGTTGTCATTTTGTATCTTCATAATTTTAATTATAATCATTCCCGTTGAAAAATCAAGGTGGCTGAAGAAGGCCGGCCCGCCGACTTGCTTCCGCCGGGATAGTCTGATATGTCTTATTTTTTCTGGATAAAAAGATGGAGTCGTCATGAAAGGTTATGTGCAGGTATACACGGGCGACGGCAAGGGCAAAACCACGGCCGCCCTGGGGCTGACTTTGCGGGCCGTGGGAGCCGGTCTGAAGGTATATGTCGGCCAGTTTTTGAAAAGTGGTCAATATAGTGAAATCAAGGGTTTGTGTGAGTTCTCCGATCAGGTGAACGTGGACA
>JAWOCW010000042.1:0-14795 GCA_046483615.1 Desulfosudaceae bacterium | reverse complement strand
GGCTGCCGGTTTCCACGACCCACGCCGCCGTTGGTGGAGTGGTCGGGGTCGGCAGCCCCATTTTGGAAGCGACAATAACGGTGGTGGCGGGCGCGAAATCGACGGAAAAACCGCGGGTATTATTGAGATTGGTGATCCTAGAACCAACCGTCTCAATGACTCGCCGGCCGGCCATGGCAATACCGGCCGCGATACCGAGACCGCCGAAGCCCAGCAGAAAAATGGGCACCGGCACGCTGTTGATACCGGTGGCGCTGCCGGTTTTGACTATATAGTAGATCAGGGCCAGCGGACCGACCGCGTTGGCCACGTCATTGGCGCCCTGAGCCAGGGCCACGTAGCAGGAGGTTCCCACCTGAATCCGCCGAAAAACTATTTCGGTTTCATCGCCCTGGTGGGCCATGCCGAAACGTCGGATCAGGGCTCTGCCCAGGAACCCTCCCGCCACTGCTATGACCAGGGCAAAAGCAAGGGATTCCCAGAAATTCAGCGGCAACGAATTCCCCAGCGGTGTTTTCAACATAAAGGAAAGGACTATAATCAACAAGGCCAGACCGACAAACAAGGGAGACAATTGCAGCGCCCGGGAAGTAGAGTTTTTTCTGGCGTAAACCGTCTTAAGAATTATCTTGAACATGACATAGGCGATAACCAGGCTGAAAAACGGCGAAATGACCCAGCTGGAGACAACCGCTCCTAACTGCCCCCAATTGACCACGGAAAAACCGCCGGTGACAACTCCAAAACCGACCATGGCCCCGACAATGGAATGGGTGGTAGATACCGGCAGCGATTTCCAGGTGGCAAAGGAGACCCAGAAAGCGGCTGCCAGCAAGGCCGACAAAGCCCCCAGCATGGCCATATTGGGATCGACCAGCACATCCGTGCTGACAATTCCTTTCCGAATGGTATCGGTCACATGGGATCCAATAAAAACAGCCCCGACGATATTCAAAATCCCGGCGATAAAAATAGCCTGACGCAGGGTAATCGCCTTGGCCCCCACCGCTGATGCCATGGAATTAGCCACATCATTGGCCCCAATATTCCAGGACATGTAAAATCCAAACGCATAACCGCAGATTAAAACAACCGTCTCCAGTCCCATATTCTGAATTTTCCTGCCTGCTATGTATTTTAAATCAGTTTAATTTTCCAATGAAAACAAATGGTTGATTTTCAAAAGCCTGTTTCCCTAAAATAACTTACTGCACCGGTTAAAAGCAAGCCTTAATTTTCAATAAAAATCAGGGAACGAACAAAAAGCAGCCGCCGGCCGGCCTCCCGCCAACCTCCCCAACCCGGCCATCGGCAGGCTTTACCTCTATTTCTCCTTGACTATTTTGACTTATTAAACCAGACTCAACATGTTACCAGCAGCTGTCCGGGCTATATAATTCGGGTTCAAGGCAGACAAAATTTTTAATCATGGCATCAACTGAAGTATCGCAAGGAATAAGGATCGAAAAAAAAACGATGACTGAAGAAAAAAGCGTCTCTCTTTATGAACGTTTAAAAAGGAACGAAGAGCTGGCCAGAAAATTCTATGAGGTGGAAAAAAAGATTCTCAGAATATTAAAATTCAAAGATCTTTTCGACGCTCTTTTGGCCGAAATCAAAAGCCAGTTTAATGTCCCTTACGTCTGGATTTCGCTGATCGAAAACAGCGAAGCCACGCGTCTGCTGGAATCTATCGCGGACATCGACGATCAGCTGAAAGCCAGCATCAACACCATTGATTACGGCTCGTTCGCGGCCCTGGTGGGCAATCAGACCGAACCGATTCTGGCTAATGACGGGCTTAAACCCTATTACAAACTGCTGCCGGGCGAAAAAAACTTTCTGATAAGATCACTGGCCATCGCGCCGATTACCATGGACGGGGAAATCATCGGCAGCCTCAACCAGGGAGACGCCGACCAGAACCGTTTTGTGCCGGGCATGGAAACATCCCTGCTGGAACAGCTGGCCACCAAGGTATCCCTGTGCCTGTCCAATGTCACCGCCCATGAAAAACTGAAGTTCATGGCCTTCCATGATCCTTTGACCGGGCTGCTCAACCGCCGGGTTATGGAGACGGCTTTACAACGGGAGACCAGCCGGGCCCGTCGATATCAACTGCCGTTGTCAGTTATTTTTCTTGATCTGGATTATTTTAAAGCCGTTAACGATACCCATGGACATGAAACCGGTGATGACCTTTTAAAACACCTGGCCCGGGAACTGGCCGACAAATCCCGGGAAACTGATATTGTGGCCAGATTTGCCGGAGACGAATTCGTGATTATCCTTCCGGAAACCGATGCCGGCCAGGCGCAGGCGCTGATGGAACGAATCAGAGACCATCTGGATGAAACACCCCTGCCGGTCGGGGAAACAGAAATACCGGTTCGGATCAGTTATGGGGTGGCCTCGACCGAGGACATTGATTTAGCCGCGGAGAACGCTCCGGCCCTGATTTTGAAAAAAGCGGACCAGCGCTTGTATATCAAAAAAGAAGCCGGACGACAGGCGTCGTCCGGCTCATGATTTATTATTCCGGAAAAGAGTTATTACTACCGATATAGTCTCTGAAAAAAAGCCGAATTAACCTCTACCAGCTATTCCTTTTTTTCTTCAGCAGTATCATCATCAGACCTGGCAGCGGCATCATCAGCCTCTGCCGGAGCGGACTCAACCTGGCCGGCGCCATCATCATTATCAGCCGCGGCCTGATCAGCCTCGGCAGCGACCGGCGCTTCCCGGCCGGACTCTTGGGCCTCGTCCCGGGCTGGCTGCTCCGGGGCTTGTTCGGCTTCCACCGACCTGGTTTCGGGCTGTTTTTTCTCTTTAGCCGGAGCCTGCTTTTTGTCTTTCTTTTGTTTTTTGCCGGTCTTGCCCCCGACTTCCTCAGTCACCAGTTCCACCATTGTCATCGGCGCGGCATCACCAGGACGTCGGCCCAGCTTGGTCAGCCTGGTGTATCCACCGGCCCGACTGCCGAACTGTTGGACAGCATTTTCAAAAAGGCGATGGACCACCGCCTTTTCATTGGCGATTGCCAGGGCCTGACGACGAGCGTGCAAATCACCGCGCTTGGCCAGGGTGACCATGTGATCGGCCCAACGACGCAATTCTTTGGCTTTGGTCTCGGTCGTGCGAATCCGGCCATGTTTTAATAAAGAAGTAACCATATTCCGGAACATGGCGTTGCGGTGACTGCCGGTTCTGCCTAATTTTATGCCTGCTTTACGATGCCTCATGACTCGTTTTATTCTCCTTCTTCGTCACTGCTGCCGTCTTCTTCGGGCGGTACAAATCCTTCCAGGTCCATGCCTAAAGAAAGTCCCATCTCGGACAACAACTCTTTTATCTCGTTCAAAGATTTTCTGCCGAAATTTTTGGTCTTCAGCATCTCCGCCTCTGTTTTCTGAACCAACTGATAAATTCGGTCTATCTTGGCGTTTTTAAGACAGTTGGAACTTCGTACTGACAACTCCAGCTCATTGACGCTTCGGTAAAGATTTTCATTAAAATCCTTTGCTTCAACACCATCGCTCTTTTTGGTGTATTCCGGCTCCGAGCTTTCATCAAAATTGATAAACACGTTCATCTGCTCTTTTAATATCTTTGATGAAAAAGCCAGGGCGTCTTCCGGCAGAACGCTGCCATCGGTGTGAATCTCCATGGTCAGTTTGTCGTAATCGGTTCTCTGCTTGACCCGGGCGTTGCCCACCACATAGCTGACGCGCTGAATCGGAGAAAAAACAGAGTCAATAAAAATTGTTCCGGAAGGCGCCTCCGGATCATTATTCGCCTCGGCCAGAGCGTAACCTTTACCAACCTTTACCGTCATGGTCATTTTCAATTCGGTTCCCTCAGCCAGAGTAGCGATATGGGTTTCCGGATTCAAAATTTCAACCTTCCCGTCACCACTGACAAAGTCACCGGCGGTAACCACGGTCTCGCCTTTGGCCTTGACGGTTATCTGCCTGGGTTCGGCGCTGTCCATTTTAAGTCGCACTTCCTTCAGGTTCAACAGGATTTCAGAGACATCTTCCCTGACCCCTTCCAGAGTGGAATACTCGTGCATTACGCCTTCAATCTTCACCGAGGTAATGGCGGCGCCATGCAAAGAAGACAGCATAATCCGCCGCAAGGAATTGCCGATGGTGATTCCAAAACCTCTTGCAAGCGGCTCACAAACGAATTTACCGTAGAAAGGCGTGGTGGTCTCAAACTGTATTTTGTCAGGTTTGATGATTTCCCGCCAATTCATGTACATCAATTCATTCAATCCGTTTTCCATAATTATCCCCACAATCGACTGCAAAGAGATTTGTCCGTCTCAGGCATTTCAACAATAAATCCAAAGTGACCGGTTCCTTATTTTGAACCGTGCCCGGATATTAATTACTTGGAATAAAGCTCGACAATAAGTTGTTCCTGAATCGGCATGGTAATGTCTTCCCTGGCCGGCAGGCTCTGGATAATCCCTTTTTGATTTTCTTTTTCAAGAGAAAGCCACTGCGGCATTCCGCGCCGCTCTATCGCGGCCAGGGATTCTTCAATCAGTTGGACCTGGCGGCTCTTCTCGCGGGTTTCAATGACATTACCGGGTTTGACCTGGTAAGAGGGGATATCTACTTTTTTCCCATTAACCAGGAAATGACCGTGACGAACCATCAGGCGGGCCTGGGTTCTTGAATGGGCCAGCCCCAGACGATAAACCACGTTATCCAGCCTGGTTTCCAGAAGAATCAGCAGGTTGGTGCCGGTAATACCCTTCCGGCGATCCGCTTCCTTGAAAACACGTCGGAACTGCAGTTCGGACAGGCCATAAATACGTTTCACCTTCTGTTTTTCACGCAACTGCACTCCGTAAGGTGAAAACTTGCTGCGCATCTGCCCGTGCTCTCCGGGTGGATAGCCCCGCCGATCATAGGCACATTTATCGGAATAACACCGATCTCCTTTGAGATATAATTTCATGTTCTCGCGCCTGCAAAGCCTGCAAACAGACTCTCTGTATCTGCCCAAATCACTTCCTCCTTCTCAGAAGCCGAATATTTCTGCTGCTTGATTGTATTTTATCAATAAGCCACGACGGGCCGCTGTTACACTCGTCGGCGTTTAGGCGGACGACAGCCGTTGTGTGGAATCGGAGTCACGTCTTTTATCAGAGTAATAGCGAAACCGGCCGCCTGCAAAGCGCGCAGAGCGGACTCCCGGCCGGGCCCCGGTCCTTTGACGTAAACCTCAACGCTTTTCATGCCGTGGACCATGGCCTTTTTGACGGCGTCCTCGGCGGCCAGCTGAGCGGCAAAAGGGGTGCTTTTGCGAGACCCCTTGAAACCGCGGCCGCCGGCCGATGACCAGGCGATAACATTACCGGCGACATCGGTAATGGTAACAATGGTGTTGTTAAATGTGGATTGAATATGAACCACACCCGCCGCGATATTTTTCCTTACCTTCTTTTTTCCCTGAACCCGTTTAGCCATATGAAAACCCTGCCCGTTATACTAGATTTGCTTTAAGATTACTTTTTCTTGGTGGCGCCGCCTTTTTTCTTGACCGCCGTCCGCTTGGGACCCTTTCTGGTCCGCGCGTTAGTGCTGGTCCGCTGGCCGTGAACGGGCAACGATTTTCTGTGGCGCAATCCCCGGTAAGATCCCAGATCCATCAACCGCTTGATGTTCATGGAGAATTCCGTGCGCAATTCTCCCTCGACCTTGTAGTCATTGGTGATAACATGTCTGATATCATTGACTTCAGTCTCAGTCAACCGATCAACCTTGGTATCCGGATCAATATTCAGTTGATTTAATATTTTTTTGGATTGTGATCGACCGATACCATAAATATAGGTCAGGCCGATTTCAATACGTTTGTGTTTCGGTAAATCTACGCCAGCAATTCTTGCCAAAACCCGTTCCTCCTGTTGTTGTCCTTAACCCTGCCTCTGGTTATGCCGCCGGTTAACACAAATCACCCGGACCGTGCCTTTTCGCCGGACCACTTTACAATTTCTGCATATTTTTTTCGCTGATGCCCTGACTTTCATGGTATCTTCACTCCTGTTCAGTTGCGGGACGGAATTTCGACTTTCTGGTATCGCCGCCTTTTTTATCCGGGAACCGGTTTACTTCGATCGGTAAACGATGCGACCGCGCGTTAAATCATAAGGCGACAACTCCACCGTCACTTTATCGCCGGGCAATATCTTGATGAAGTACATGCGCATCTTACCGGAAATGTGCGCCAGCACCTGATGCTTGTTTTCAAGTTCGACCTTGAACATCGCGTTGGGCAGCGTCTCCAGCACCGTGCCTTCAACCTTGATCGCCTCTTCTTTAGCCATTTACCAAAAATCCTCCACCTGCTGCCGCTGTTTAGTCCCGGGAACCGTTTATCTGGTCCGGGCCACTCCTTTTTTCAGGAATCCTTCATAACTGCGCTGAATCATATGTGACTCAATTTGTGAAGTCGTGTCTACCATGACCTGGACGATAATCAAAAGCGCTGTTCCGCCGAAATAAAAAGGAACGTTAAACTGGGTCATTAAAATAGTCGGCAGCACGCAAACGGCCGAGATATAAATCGCGCCGCCCAGGGTCAACCGGGTCAGCACCCGGTCAATATAATCGGCCGTCCGTTTGCCGGGGCGAATGCCCGGAATATAACCACCCTGTTTCTTCATATTATCCGCCACATCGTCCGGCTTGAAAGTAACCGCCGTATAAAAATAGCAGAAGAAAAAGATCATGGCCACGTAAAAAACATCATAAAGAAGTCGCCCCGGCATCAGTGCCTGGGAAACTTTTTCAATGGCGGGCACGGCGATAAAACCGGCCATGGTTGCCGGGAACATCATGATGGATGAGGCGAAAATAGGCGGAATTACACCGGACATGTTGATTTTGAGGGGTAAATGGGTGCTCTGTCCGCCGTACATTTTCCGGCCCACCACCCGTTTGGCGTATTGAACCGGAATTCTTCTCTGCCCCTGTTCCATAAATATAATAAACGCGATAACCCCGACCATGAAAATAAGCAGGACGATCACTCCGAAAATGCCCATTTCACCGGTAGAGATCAATCGGAAGGTATTGGCCCCGGCGGCCGGCATTCGCGCCAGAATACCGGCGCAGATGATCAGGGAGATACCGTTGCCGATGCCCTTTTCCGTAATCTGTTCACCCAGCCACATGATCAGCGATGTGCCGGCGGTCAGGGTCACCACCGTCATTAACCGAAAAGACCAGCCGGGATCAATCACGGCACCCATCTTTTCAATTCCCACGGCGATTAAAAAGCCCTGAACAATACTGAGCAGAACGGTACCGTAACGGGTGTACTGGGTAATTTTTTTCCGTCCCTGCTCGCCTTCTTTTTTCAACTGAGCCAGATGAGGCACGGCCACTGTCAGCAATTCAATAATAATAGCCGCGCTGATATAAGGCATGATACCCAGGGCAAAAACGGACAACCTTTCCAGGGCCCCGCCGGAAAACATATTGAACATTCCCAGCATGCCGCCTTTATGGGCTTCGAAAATCTGGGCCAGAGCCGTACTGTCAATACCGGGGGTGGGGATATGCACCCCAATCCGGTAAATGGCCAGAATGGCCAGCGTAAACAGGATCCGATTTTTAAGCTCGGAAATTTTAAAAATATTCTGGTAACCACTGCCAAACATTAGGCGACTTCCTCGACGGTACCGCCGGCGGCTTCAATTTTGCTTCTGGCCCCGGCGCTGGCTGCCGTAATCTTGAGGGTAAGGGGACGGTCAATTTCTCCTTGACCAAGCAATTTTATTGACTGATACCTGTTTTTGACAAGGCCGCGCGCTTTCAGAGCCGCTTCATCAACAACACTGCCGGCCTCAAAACAATCCAGATCCCGGACATTCAACCGGGCAACCCGTTTGGCAAAGATGTTGGTAAAGCCGCGTTTGGGCAGTCTGCGATGAAGGGGCATCTGGCCACCTTCAAAACCCGGCCGGACGCCACCGCCGGAACGGCTGTTGTGGCCCTTGGTGCCCCGACCGGCGGTTGTTCCCTGGCCTGAGCCCGGGCCCCGCCCCAGTCTTTTTCGGGACTTCCGTGATCCCGGCTCCGGTGATAATTCGTTAAGCTTCATCACCCGCCTCCTCTACCCTTACCATATGGGAAATTTTGTTGATCATTCCTTGTACAACCGGTGTATCCGCCAGGCAAACCGTTTTATGCATCTTGTTCAACCCCAGAGCCTTAAGTACTTTCCGGTGTTTCTCCGGCTTGCCTATGGCGCTTCTGATCAGTGTTATTTTAAGTAAACCCGCCATAATTATCTAAATCCTTATCTTACAAGTCCTGTACCGGGATACCCCGACGGGCCGCGATCTGTTCACGACTCTGAAGTTCCTGCAGCCCCTGCATTGTCGCCTGAACCACATTATAAGAATTCTGGGTACCCATGCACTTGGTCAAAATATCCCGAACCCCGGCTGCTTCCAGAACGGCCCGGACCCCACCGCCGGCAATAACTCCGGTTCCCTTGGAGGCCGGCTTTAAAAGAACCCGTCCGGCCCCGAATTTACCGATAGTGGTATAAGGAATGGTGCCTTCCACCAGCGCGATTGAAATCATTGATTTTTTAGCTTTTTCAGCACCTTTGCGAATCGCTTCGGGTACTTCGGCGGCCTTGCCGAGCCCGCAACCGACTTTACCGGCGCCATCGCCGACAACTACCACGGCACTGAAACTGAATTTCCGGCCGCCCTTGACTACCTTCGAGACACGCTTGATATTAACGACATTATCAATAAGCTGGATCTCGTCTTTATCTTGTTTGTTCTGTTTCAGCAAATGCCTGCCTCCTCGTCACACTACAGGTTGTGTTGTCAACATCAAATTCATGCTTGATCGACCGGACTGTTAAAAGGACCAGGGGCTGCTTTACGGTCAACCCGAGCCTGTTCCGGTAATATTTTCCGGCCACTACAGCTTCAGGCCGGCTTCGCGCGCCCCTTCGGAAAGAGCCTTGACCCGGCCATGATAAAGGAAGCCGCCCCGATCAAAAACCACTGTGGTGATGCCTTTTTCCAGCGCCCGCTCACCGGCCAGTTGCCCGATGCGCTTGGCCAGGGTGATTTTATCTTTTCCGGCCAGTGAGGCATCATCCCGGACAGCCTTCTCGTTGGTCGAGGCCGAGACAAAAGTGCTTCCCCCGGTATCGTCAATAATCTGCGCGTAAATATGCCTGGCGCTTCTGAAAACACTTAAACGCGGGCGTTCCGGCGTGCCGGAAATCTTTTTCCGAATTCGCTGTTTCCGCCTGGACCGCAGCCGCCTTTTTGGATTAACCGACCCCATTATACTGATTCCTTTTGCTGGTTATGCAGTTTTCCCGGCTTTACGCCGAATATATTCTTCTAAATACTTAATTCCCCTGCCCTTGTAAGGCTCGGGCGGGCGCAATCGCCTGATGGAGGCGGCCGTATTACCGATAAGCTCCTTATCAATGCCGGACAGGGTAATTACATTTTTTTCCACTTTGGCTGATATGCCCTCCGGCAGATTGAAGTTGATCGGATGAGAATAGCCGAGGTTGAGAATGATCTGATTTCCCGAAACTTCAGCCCGATATCCAATGCCGTTTATTTCCAGACCACGTTCAAAGCCCTGGTCGACACCGTGAACCATATTATTGACCAGTGACCTCACCAGACCCTTCAAAGCCTCGGTGCGGCGGTCGGTCTTGGCGGCCGTAACCGTGATTACGTTATCCGTAATATCCAGATCAACGTCTTCATGAATCTGCCGAGTCAGAGTTCCCTTGTCGCCTGCCACGGTTACCACCTTATCGGCATAAGTAACCTTGACTTTATCTGATAATTTAACCGGTTGATCGCCTACTCGCGCCATCCCTTATACCCCTTTACCAAACATTACAGAGGATTTCGCCCCCGATATTGTCCCGTGCGGCCTGTTTGTCAGACATTAATCCCCGGGAGGTCGATAATATGGAAATCCCCATGCCGTTCAACACAGGAGGTATCTCTCTGCTCCCGCTATATACCCGCCTGCCCGTCTTACTGACCCGCTCAATGCCATAAATAACGTGGGTCTGGGTTTTATCGTATTTCAGGTAAACCCGCAGGATGCCCTGCTTGTTGTCTCTGATAAACTTATAATTTTTTATATATCCCTGTTCCTGTAATATCCTGGCGATGCCTTCATTTATCTTTGAACCGGGAATATCAACCCGCTGAAGTCTTGCCTTACCGGCGTTGCGAATCCTCGTCAGCATATCCGCAATGGGATCATTTATTGCCATTCTCTTCTCCGCCTTGTCCTGAAAACGTCTGTTGACCTGTTTTATCCAGTATATTAACCAGTTGGCCGTTCCAAAATTGTTACCAGCTCGATTTGGTAACACCCGGCAACTTACCCAGGGAAGCCAGTTCCCGGAAACAAATCCTGCAAACACCGAATTTTCTCATATAAGCCCGGGGTCGACCGCAAATGGCGCACCTGTTATATTGACGCACGCCGAATTTAGCCTGCCGGTTGGCCTTCATGATAAGCGCTTTTTTTGCCAAAATATTCCTCCTGCTACCCTAATTTTTAAACGGCATGCCCATGCGCCGCAGCAATTCCCTGCCCGCTTCGTCATTGCCGGCCGTGGTAACTATGGTAATATTCAAACCCTTGATCTTGTCAATCTTATCGTAGTCGATCTCAGGAAAAACGATCTGCTCTTTAAGCCCGATGGTATAATTACCGTGACCATCAAAAGCGTTCGCCGAAATACCCCTGAAGTCACGAACCCGCGGCAGAGCGATATTGACAAGTTTATTGTAAAAATCGTACATGCGGTTTTTCCGCAGCGTCACCATGCACCCTACCGGCATGCCTTTGCGCAGCTTAAAGGCGGCGATAGATTTCTTGGCCCGCCGGATCACCGGCTGCTGACCGGAAATAGCCCTTAACTCCGCCACGGCTGAATCAAGGATCTTGATATTGGTAATGGCTTCCCCCAGACCCATATTCAGAATGATCTTATCCAGCTTGGGAACCTGCATGACATTTTTACAACCCAGGGCGGTCTGCAATTCCGGGACCACATCGTTGTAGTAATATTCTCTCAGAGACGACATCATTGCTCCTGTGACATAAAAAAACTTAGGTATCGATTAATTCGTTGCAATTCCCGCACATCCGGGCTCTACCGCCATTTTCAAGCTGCTTGGTTTTAACGCGAACGGGCTTGACGCATTTACTGCACATCAGCATTACATTGGACCGGCTCAGGGCAGCCTCCTTTTCAATAATGCCGCCTTCCCGGAACTTGGCGTCGGGCCTTTTATGATGCTTTGTCATATTGACACTTTCCACCACCAACCGGCCTTTTTTGCTGTCCACGGATAAAACCTTGCCGATTTTTCCCTTGTCCTTGCCGGCAATAATTTTTACCTTGTCATTCTTGCGAATGTTGAGTTTCGTGCCTTGCATAAAATCGTTCTCCATCAAACCGCAACCGGTTACAACACCTCGGGTGCCAGTGAGATAATCTTCATGAATTGTTTGGCCCGAAGTTCCCTGGCAACCGGACCGAATATACGCGTTCCCAGTGGATCATTGTTGGCAGCTATCAGAACGGCCGAGTTTTCACCGAAACGGATATAAGATCCATCCGGCCGTTTGATCTCCTTTTTTGTCCTGACAACAACCGCCTGCAGAACATCGCCTTTTTTAACTTTTGAATTCGGCAGGGCCTCTTTCACGGAAACCGTTATGACATCGCCTATGGAAGCATACTTGCGTTTTGATCCACCCAGGACCTTGATGCAATATACAACCTTGGCACCGGAGTTGTCGGCGACCTTTAATTTTGTTTCGGACTGAATCATTTTTCTATTCCTCTACGGTCAGACTGCTTTCTGCACAACATCAACCACCCGCCAGCGCTTCAGGCGACTCATGGGACGGCACTCCATAATCCTTACCCAGTCACCTTCTTTGCAACGGTTGGTTTCATCATGCACGGCAAACTTGGCTTTCCGTTTGACATACTTTTTGTAAACCTTATGCTTGACCAGCCGTTCCACCACGACGGTAACCGTCTTGTCCATTTTGTCGCTGACCACGATGCCTTCCAGTTGTCTTTTAATGCCTCTTTCATTCATGTGTCTATTGTCAATCCCTGTTATGATTATTTTAGGCGTCAGGCGTTACTTTGGTTTATGGCTGTCTTGACCCGGGCGATATCGCGCCGGGTTTTCTTCAACGCGCTGGTATTATCGAGCTGGCCCGACTCATGTTGAAAACGCAGGTTAAAATAAGTCTGCTTCAGCTCAATAAATTTCTGATTCATTTCTTCGGCGCTTAACGCTTTTATCTCTTCGGGTTTCATTACAAATGTTCCCTTCTGACTAACTTGGTCTTAACCGGCAGCTTGTGAGCGGCCAGGCGCAGGGCCTCTTCCGCCACTTCCTCGGTGACACCATCCATTTCGTACAGGATTCTTCCGGGACGCACCACCGCCGCCCAGCCTTCCGGGGCTCCTTTGCCCTTGCCCATCCTTACTTCAGCCGGTTTTTTGGTAAAAGGCTTATCCGGAAAAATACGTATCCAGGTTTTGCCGCTCCGCTTGGCAAAGCGGGTCATGGCAATACGGGCAGCCTCTATCTGACGGGCGGTAATCATGCCGCACTCGACCGCCTGCAATCCGAATTCTCCGAAATTCAGCGAGCTGCCGCACAGGCGGGTACCCCGTCTCCGGCCACGCTGCTGTTTGCGGTACTTTACTTTTTTAGGGCTCAGCATAACCATCTACTCCTGCTATCTGTTTAATCCCAGCTTCTGACGCTCTTTTTTCAACAATTCACCCTTGAATAAAAAGACCTTGACGCCAATGGGACCATAAGGGGTTTTAGCTTCCACAAAACCATATTCCACATTGGCTCTCAGGGTGTGCAGCGGCACCCTTCCTTCTTTATACCATTCTCTTCGGGCCATCTCAGCGCCGCCCAACCGGCCGGCACATATGATTTTGACGCCCTTGGCACCGAATTTCATGGAGGAAGAAACGCCACGTTTCATGGCCCGCCGGAAAGCAATTCGTCGTTCCAGCTGACTGGCCACATTTTCAGCCACCAGCTGAGCCACAGACTCGGGTTTTTTGACCTCCTGAATATCAATGGTCAAATCCTTGCCGGAAACAATTTTACGCATAATTTCATTTTTGAGCTGCTCGATTTCAAAACCCTTTTTGCCTATAACAATACCGGGCCTGGCAGCAAAAATCCGAAGCTTGATGCGGTTAAGCGATCGCTCGATCTCGACTTTCTCAATGCCGGCGTGCTTTAACTTCTTTTTGACAAACTCCCGCAGTTTAAAGTCTTCTAAAATAAAATCGGCATACTCTTTGTCCGCGTACCACTGGGAATCCCATGTTCTGATGATTCCCAGTCGCAATCCGATGGGATTTACTTTCTGACCCAAAGTGTTTCCTCCTTATACTGAGGCTAGGCGGTTTCTTCCGCTAAAATAACAGTGATATGACTTGTTCTTTTAAGAATTCTCGATGCCCGCCCGCGTGCCCTGGGACGAAACCGTTTTAAGGACGGCCCTTGGTCCACCAGAATATTGCTGATGACCATGGTATCGATATCCAGATCTTTTTCCTCGGCACTGGCCACCGCGGACCGGATGGTCTTTTCTATCAGGCTGGCTCCTTTTTGAGGCATGAATTTCAAACGGTTAAGACCGTCTTCCACTCTGGCGCCCTTAACGCAATGTACCACCCGGCGGACTTTCTGCGGAGAAATACGTAAATATTTAGCTACCGCTTTTACTTCCTCCATCGTCATTATCCCTTAAGCTAATCGTCTTAATATTTTACGAGAATAATTATCTTACCTTGGTTTTTTTGGAACCGGCATGACCGTAAAAAGTACGGGTCGGTGAAAACTCGCCCAGCTTGTGGCCCACCATGTTTTCCGAAACAAACACCGGTATAAATTTTTTCCCGTTATGGACCGCAAAAGTCAGCCCCACCATCTCAGGGATAATGGTTGACCGCCTGGACCACGTTTTGATGACCTGGCTGCTTCTGGTATTTCTGGCAACCGTGACCTTGGATTCAAGTTTCGGATCAACATAGGGTCCTTTTTTTACAGACCGCGGCATAAATTATGTCTCCTTGCCCAGTTTCTTTTTTTATCCGGCTACTTATTACCCGGCTCGTTTTTCGTTCAACACTGGCGGCGGCGTGTTACCAGGCCGACAGCGGCATTACCTGAACTATAAGTCCGGCGCTTGGGTTCCGCCTACTTTTTACCACGCCGTTTTACAATATAAGGATCAGTCTTTTTATTCTTTCGGGTTCGCACGCCCTTGGTTTTCCAACCCCAGGGAGAACAGGGATGACGACCGCCGGATGAGCGCCCCTCACCACCACCCATGGGATGATCAACCGGGTTCATGACCACACCGCGAACACTGGACCTTCGTCCCAGCCAGCGGCTGCGTCCGGCTTTACCCAGAGTAACATCATCATGGGTGACATTGCCGACCCGGCCGATGGTGGCCGTGCATTTATCCAGTACTTTTCTGACCTCGCCCGAGGGCAGCTTAATCAGCACGTAACGGGATTCCTTGGCGATGAGCTTGGCATAGGCCCCGGCGCTGCGAACGATCTGACCGCCTTTGCCCAGCTTCAACTCGATGTTGTGGATCTCCGATCCCAGCGGCATGGTGCCGACGGGCATGGCGTTGCCGGGTTTAAATTCCGCCTCGGAACCGCTCATGACCATATCACCGACT
>JAWOCW010000025.1:0-4627 GCA_046483615.1 Desulfosudaceae bacterium | reverse complement strand
GTCAGCCGCGCCGTTTCGCAAGGCCTGGATGATTGAATCGCTGTCGCCGCGGCCGTTAATAATCATAACCGGGCAATCCGGCCTCAGGTTTCTGGACTGTTGCAGAACATCTATACCGTCCACCGTTTCCATGGTGTGCTCGAGCAGGACCAGCTCAAAAACTTCTCTGGCCAGCAATTCCAGGGCCTGTTCACCGGCGGCGGTTTTGACCAGGTAGCCGAGGTTCTCCAGGCTGGAACCGGTGCTTTTCAGAAAGTCGGGGTCATCAGCCACTAATAGTATTCGAGACTGCCGCATAACATCAACTTCCATGTCTATTCTGTTTCAGCGATATCTTCCCGGACCGGCAACTTCAGGCTGATCAGGGCGCCGCCCTCTTCCAGGTTCCGGGCTGATATTTGACCGCCCTCATTTTCAACAACTTCCCGGCAACGGGTCAGGCCGATGCCAAGACCGGACTGTTTTTGGGAAAAGAATGGCTCAAAGATGGTATCAACCCTTTCTTCGGCAATCCCCGGACCGGTGTCGGCAATATCAATCAAGACGTGCTGGTCAACCTGCCGGGTCTGAATGGTTATTCTGCCGCCATTATTATTTTGATCGAATTTTTTGGGGCGGTTGGTAGCTTCGCCGGTAATGGCTTCAACGGCATTGGTGCAGATGTTCAATAAGCAATGGTTTAACTGGTGCGGCGAGGTTTCCACCCGGGGAACTTCCTGGTCCAACTGCAGAATCACTTCGATATTATTACGTTTGAATAAAACCCCCAGTTGTTCAAGGGTCTTTTTTACCAGGTTGTTTATGCTGGTTGACCGGCGTTTGACCAGGGAGGGGCGGTATAGATCGAGAAGTCCGGTTATGGTCCGATGAATGGCGTCAAAGGCCTCTTTCAGCATGTTCAGATCTTCAGAAAGGCGTTGATTCTCGCTGGCAAACGTCTCCAGGTTACTGAGAGTAATCATGGCCGTCTGCAAAGGAGAACTGGCCTCATGAACGACGTTGGTTGCCAGCCGGCCGAAAACAGCCATTTTTTCCGCTTCGATGAGCTGTTTTTGAAACTGCTTGGTATCACTGATATCGATCACGGTGACCACCACGAACTCGGGCTGATAGCTCCCCTGGTTGACCGGCGAAAGGTTCATGTAAGCCGGAAAAAGGCTGCCATCCAGGCGCCGATGCCGCCATTCCCGCAGGCAGGGTTGATCATGGTGACGCAATTGCTCCAGCTGTTGTTCCAGGAGCGGGCACTCGGTTTCATCAACGCAGGAACTCAGCTGCTGTCCGATCAGCTCTTCCGGCTGCCGGTAGCCATGAAAGCGGACAAAAGAATTATTTACATAGGTCAGGCAGCCGGACAAATCCATTATGGCCAGGCCATAGGCGGAATGATCCGCTACGGCCTGAAACCGGCGGGCCGTCTCTTCGGACAGTAAATGCCGGGTTGCATCTTCACAGGATAACAGCAGATGCTCAATTTCACCGCTGCTGTTTTTGACCGGTAACAGCCCCTGGTTCCAGAATCCATTCCGGCCGGCGGGCCGGTCCTGGGTCACGACCGGTCGGGCCTCGAAAAACACGGGCAGGCCGGTTTTCAGAACCTCTTCGAAACTATCCCGATAATCATCATCCGGATAGAGCTCAAAATAGTTTTTCCCATGAAAATTTTCGACTTTTTCTCCACAGGCCCGGGCATAGGCCTGGTTGACAAAAACATAATCAAACTCCGTATCAAGACAGGCGATCGGGCAGCTGCTGAAGGAGATCATGGTTTCCAGCAGGGCGTTGGCTTTGGGCAAGGTATCCAGACGCCGGTTCAAAACCTTTCTGATATGCTGAAACTCGTTCTTGTCCTTAGTCAATTGCCGGATCTTATCCGCCCAGTCTTCATCAACCGATTTTCGGGCCATGCCACCTCCATCTATTCACAATCACAAGGTTAGGGGCTGTCTGCGTAAAAGTCCGATTCCCGGATGATACGACCTTTAACAACATCCGCCAGGATCAGACCGGTATGATGATGCCTGACCTCACGGCGCCTCTTGTAAATTCAATCTTTACTTGACAACCAAACACCAGAATCATCATAAAACTGATTGTGATGGTTTTATTTCATGTTGAAAAATATCCGATTTAAGCCTTTTTGGTTTAAGCTTTTTGGTTTAAGCTTCAGTTTAAGTTCCGGTTTAAGCTCCGGTTCCATAATCCACGGCCTTTTTTTCCGCTTCCTCCCGGCTGACCAGCTTCTTGATTTTTTCCAGCAGAATTTCCAGCTTAACGGGTTTGACCAGAAAATCATCCGCCCCGGCGTCCAGGGCCTGCTGCAGTTCATGAGAGGTATTATAACCGGTCAAGACCAGAATTCTGATGTTGGCGGTAGCCGGGTCCTGCTTGATAAACCGGCACACTTCAAAGCCGTCCATGCCCGGCATAACCAGGTCAAGAATAATCAGATCTGGCTGGAAGCGGATTGTTCTGACCCCTGCTTCAAAGCCGTCACTAACTGTTTCAACTTCAAAATCAAGCTTACTCAGGGTTTTATAAAGAACTTTGCGTACCATGGATTCATCATCAACCACCAGGATCCGGCGACCGGACGAAGCCTGGCCGGATAAATCCGTCATTTTGTTTTTGATGATAAAATCCTCCAGGTCCCGACGACGTATCCGGTAATGTCCACCCGGTGTTACCGAAGCCTTGATCAGGCCGGATTTAACCCAGCGCCACATGGTCATGCGGGTGACTGAGCATCGTTGCGCCGCCTTGGGAATGGTCCACACTTCCCGGGTATGATCCATAATAAACTGCCTCCTTCCGTTTTAATCAATTATCGCGGATCATGAAAATAGCTGTTGATCTGAACATATTATCAGCGATATAGTCATGGTTCAGATGAAGCTGACCCCACAATCGCTAAAATAGTAACATGTGTAACAAAGTCCGGTCGTAAATGTAAAGATATTTTTAACAAAAAACAAAGATCTCGTAAAAAATCATTCTTACGGATGGCGGAACCAGATTATGGAGATAACTTTTTACGGCGCGGCCCGGGAGGTCACCGGATCGATGCACCTGCTGGACAGCGGCCGGGACAAAATATTACTGGATTGCGGCCTGTTCCAGGGTAAACGCCGGGAGGCCGCCGAAAAAAATCGGACCACCCCCTTTGATCCGGCCGCCATTACCAATATCGTCTTATCACACGCTCATATTGATCATTCCGGACGCATTCCCCTGATGGTACGCCATAATTTTGCCGGCCGCATCCTCAGCACCCGGGCCACCTGCGACGTTGCCGAATATATGCTGATGGACTCGGCCCATATTCAGCAATCGGAATCAGAATATCTTAATTACAAAGCTGTCCGGCGAGCGCTTCATCATTACGCCCAGAACGGCCGAACCGGTATGGCGGGCGGCCTCAACCCGAAAGACGCCCGTAAAATGCTGAAATCCGGAAAAAATCGTTTAGACGATGAAAAAATAAACTCCCTGGCCCGGGAGCTGTCCGTGCCGCTCAATCAACCTTTGTACACCCCGGGCGACGCCGCTGACGCCCTGGCCTGTTTTGAAGGCATCCCCTATCGTCACCCGATCACCATCGGCCACGATCTGACGGTTACCTTTTATGAAGCCGGCCATATCCTCGGCTCCGCTGTCAGTATCATCAAATACCGGGACGGCAACGACGCCCGGACCATCTGTTATACCGGCGATCTGGGGCGCTTTGGCAAGGATATCATCCGGGACCCCAACTTGAATTTTCCGCCGGAAGACCGGGATATCGACCTGATGCTTATTGAGAGCACCTATGGCAACCGGACGCACGGCCCGATTACCGATCTGGAAGGAAAATTGCGGGACGTCCTCACCCGGACCATTGAGCGGGGCGGTACGGTTGTTATTCCCTCTTTTGCCTATGGCCGCACCCAGGAACTGCTCTACACCATCCATAAGCTTTACAATAAAAAGGCCGTGCCGCGGGTGCCGGTCCACGTGGACAGCCCCCTGGCCAGTAAGCTCACCAGGGTTTTCAGCGAGCATCCGGAAGTTTATGACGGCGAGGCCCATGTTGATTTTCTGGAAAAAGGCATTAATCCCTTTGCTTTTGACAACCTGCATTTTACCGAGTCGGTAGATGATTCCATGGAATTAATGAGAGACCCCACCCCTCATATCGTTATCTCGGCTTCGGGCATGTGTGAGTTCGGCCGGATCCTGCACCATCTGCGACACAAAATCCACAACCCGGCCAACACCATTCTGGTGGTCGGTTACATGGCTGAGAATACCCTGGGGCGCAGAATCCTGGAGGAAGGCCGCCAGTATCAGAATTCAGGTGAAAAAGGCAGCCCGCCCCTAATGAAAATTCTGGGCAAGGAATATCCCTTGAAGGCCCGGGTGGAAAAGATAGACGGCTTCAGCGCCCACGCCGATAAAGAGGAGTTGCTTCGTTTTGTCAAAGAATCCAATCTGCGAATCAAAAAAGCCGCCGTGGTTCACGGTGAAGCCGACCAGGCCCGGCCTTTTTCGCGAGCCCTGGAGGCGGAAGGTATCGAAACAGTCATTCCCCAACCCGGCCAGACCCTGGGGGTGTGATCTTCACCAGTCCGGAGTCGGCGCTAACCCG
>JAWOCW010000404.1:0-4936 GCA_046483615.1 Desulfosudaceae bacterium | reverse complement strand
CGTACTCGGGATGATCAAAAACCTCCACGGTGACCCCGGGCAGCAGCTTGCCGTCGGCGTCCCGGACTTCTCCGGTAAGAACGACGAATCGTTCCGGATTATAAGCGGCCAGGGAGACGTCGTCCGGGATCAGATCAAAGTATTGACGGGCAAAGGTTCGCTCCGGCGGAGCCTCCGGGGGCGGAGAGTCCAGAACTTTGACCGAGACCGACTGGTGAGTGCTCAAGTCGTTTTTGACGGCGGTGCAGGCATAGGTGGTGGTGTAGTCCGGAGAGATGGTCATGCTGCCGGTCGGCGCCACCGGACCGATGTCCTGGTTGAAATAAACCGTATCGGCGGTAGCGGCCTCCCAGTTCAGAACGGCGGTCTCTCCGTGCTGGATGACCTCCGGGGTGATGCTGAGGCTGATTCGCGGCGGCTGCTTGAGACTCACCTCTGCGCTGGCCGTGGCCGTGCCGCCCGGGCCGGCAGCGGTGAGGGTGAAGGTGGTGTCGTCTTCAATGACGACTTCGGCCGAGCCGCTCGCCGGAACCTCGCCGAGACCCGGTTCAATGGTGCCGGTGTCGGCATATTGTGATGTCCAGGTCAGGGTGACAGCTTCGCCTTTGGTGACGGCGTCCGGTTTGGCCATGAGTGTCACCAGCGGCCGGATCTGGATGACCACCTCGGCCACGGCCGTGCCGCCGCTGCCGTCGGAAAGAGTATAAGTGAAGCTGTCCCGGCCGGCAAAATCAACGCCGGGGGTGTAGGTGTAGGTACCATCGCCGTTGTCGAGAACGACGCCCCGGCCGGGCTGGTCCACCCCGGTGACAAACAGAAAATCACCGTCCGGATCGCTGTCATTGGCCAGAAGCTGGCTGCTGGCAATGGTGACCGGCACCGAGGCGGCCGTGACGACATCGTCCACAGCCTGGGGCGGGTCGTTGACCGGCGTGATCTGGATGGTGACCGCGCCCGGGGCCGAGTCGGCCCGGCCGTCACTGGCGACAAATGCAAAAGAATCGCTGCCGGCATAGTTATCATCCGGCAGGTAGGTGATGTCCGGCGGGGTGCCGGCAATCTGGCCGCAGGCCGGGTCCGCGATGATGTGGTAGGTGAGGGCGTCTCCATCCGGATCTGTTCCGGCCAGGGTGATGTCCACGGCCGTGTCTTCGGCGGTGGTAACGCTTTGTTCTTCCGCGACGGGCGGCTGGTTGGCGGCGGTCGTTTCGAATAGGACAGTCTGGTCGCCGGAGAGGCTGTTCAGGGTAATTGTCCGGGTGGCCGGGGCAAAGGCAAGATCAGCGGCCACCGGGTTGACCGTGTATTCGCCGGCGGGGAGTTTGCGGAAAGAAAAGCGGCCGCGGCCGTTGGTGTCCGTGGTGCGGGATTCGGGACCGGCCAGTTGTACGGTAACCCCGGCCACGCCCTGACCGGCTGGATCGGCGATTTTACCGTTGATCGTAAAGCGGGTGTGATCTTCTTTGCAGCCGCTGAAAATGAGGATTGATACTGCCAGCAGGATCAGGAATCTGTAACAAATACGCATGGCCGCCCTCCCTGGCGATGGTTATTGGCAATGATTGGGACTCCTTTTCCGTGTCATGGATATTGTTCAGTAACTATGCAGTAAAAAATAAAAAGTCAAGTTGTTTTTTAGTTGGGCACAGGGACGCCCTTTATAATTTTATATTTAAAATATTTGATAATAAGAGATTCTCCTCCATTCTCGCTTGTCTGGGCAGGAAGCATCCGGAATATAAAAATATAAAGAACGTCCCCTCTGGTCCGTCTAAAAATATGAAAATATAAAGTAGCGATTGACATTTTCATAAAATTGTTTATTATTATCCAGAATAGAATTCAGGTAGAAAACATGATTACCCGCGACATAACTCCCGAACTCCGCGCTTCGGCGGCGGAATATCCGGTTACCACCATATTCGGGCCGCGTCAGTCCGGAAAAACCACGCTGGCCCGGATGACCTTTCCTGACAAGCCCTACTACTCCCTGGAAGATCCCGATACCCGGCTGGCCGCCCAGGAAGATCCCCGGGGATTTCTGGACACCATCCCCGAGGGCGCCATTCTTGACGAAATCCAACGCCTGCCCGAGATGCTCTCCTATCTCCAGGGAATCGTGGATCGCAAAAACACCGCCGGCATGTTTGTATTGACCGGAAGCCATCAGCCGGAAGTGCATCAGGCGGTCAGTCAGACCCTGGCCGGCCGGACCGCCTTGCTGACCTTGCTTCCCTTTTGCCTGAACGAACTGCGGTGCTATAAAAAAGACTGGGACGCCTTTGAACTGATGACCAAAGGCGCTTATCCGCGTCTGCACCAGGAAAATCTGACCGTGGAACGCTTTTACAACGGTTATGTGCAAACCTATGTGGAGCGGGATGTGCGGTCCCTGATAAACATAAAGGACCTGGAACGGTTTCAGCAATTTTTGATCCTGCTGGCCGGCCGGACCGGCCAGGTAATCAATTATACTTCTCTGGGCAACGATCTCGGCCTGTCCAGCGTCACCATTAAGAACTGGCTCAGCGTGCTGCAGTCCTCGTTTGTGATTTTCGAGCTTCCCCCATTTTATGAGAACATCGGCAAACGGGTCATCAAATCACCCAAAATTTATTTTACGGACACCGGCCTGGTCTCCCATCTCCTCGGCATCCGCGAACCGGCACAAGCGGCCCGCGATCCGCTGCGGGGGGGCTTGTATGAAAACCTGATCATTGGAGAAATCCGGAAAGCATTTTTCAATCGCGGCCAGCGTCCGGAACTGTATTTTTATCGGGATACCAACGGCAACGAGGTGGACCTGATTGTCCGGCAGCAGCGGCAATTATTGCCCATAGAAATCAAGTCCGCCGCCACCTACAGCAAACATTTTTTACAAGGGATCAAACGTTTCCAGAAACTTATGCCCGATGGCATCCAGCCGGGCCATGTTTTGTACAACGGTGCCGAGCAATACCAGGTGGAGGGCACCGCCATCCGAAACATCCTCCTCCACGGCCTGCCCCTGTAACCGGTGCCCACCCGTCCATAAACACGTCATTCCGAGGAGCGAAGCGACGTGGGAATCTTGTCCAGTGGAACGACTCCATACCAGCGAACGCCCGCCCGCACACACCACAATCCAGGGGACCGACAAGCCTCTGTAGAGATTTGAAACGGGCGAACAAACTCTCTGCGGTATAACAAGCCTTTTCCTGGAACATCCCCGCTTTTCGTCCCCCCGGCCACAGCAAATTCTTGAAAATTTAATTGTACCGGATATAATAAAAAGAAACTCCCGTCCCCGAAACTCGTTACCTGTACTCACAAGGATTCACGGAGAAGAAGATGACTATTTCATTGCCGCTGGACGAAATGTCAAACCAGGACAAAATCGCCGCCATGGAAGAGCTGTGGGATGATCTGTGTCGTCAGCCGGAGTCTTTCGCCTCCCCCGACTGGCACCAGGAAATCCTGAAGGCCAGGCAAGCAGATATCAAGAATGGCCAGGCAGAATTCACTTCCTTTGCAAAGCCAAAGAACGAATCCGGGATCAGACCAAATGAGAATCGAGATTCTCGATAACCATGCAGATCGCCGCTCACGAGGCAAAACTATGACCGCTTCCGACCGCCTGGAAGTCTGGAATCCGGGACGGCTGCCCGGCACCCTGACGTTGGCCGATCTGCGCATGGATCACCACTCGGTGCCCAACAATCCCCTTATTGCTGAACCTTTGTATCTCACCAGATACATTGAAAAAGCCGGATCCGGCACGCAGATGATGATTGCCGCCTGCCGTGACGCCGGTCTTCCGGAACCTGATTTCGAACAGCGAAGCGGCGCCTTTGTCATAACAATCTGGCGGGACTGGCTGACTGATAAAGTTATGGCTGAACTTGAGTTGAATGAGCGGCAGCAGCAGGCTGTTTCTTATATTAAAAAAATGGGGCGTATTACAAATACGGATTATCAGAATCTTACCAATAGTTCCCGGAAAACAGCCGCCCGGGATTTAAAAGGGTTGGTGGACAAAGGTGTATTAGTTCTGCTGGGTGAAAAAAGAGGGAGTTATTATCTCCTGGCAGGCCGTAAATGAGCCACTTATGGGACATATGAACCAGGAGCACTCCGCAGTTGGTTACGCCAGTGAAAATGGGACATTTATGGGACATTTGGGACATTATACAAAGCCCCTCAAAACAACCCTGACCCTGCAAAATCATCCCCTATCGTTCCCCATCGTCCTGCCTTATGTAACAATAACCGGTTTTTATTCCATTGACATGGAAGTGGATTTTGTAAGTGCCGCCGCAAATTCTACCGGGAAATGGGCCTTTAAATAGGCGCTTTGCCAGGTACTCAGGGCGCAGGCGATGCCATGTGCTTTGTTATGCGCATATCCGCCGAAATCCACAAGATGTTCATATATTTGCCGGGCCGTGGCCGTATCAACGCCGTTGGATACGGCACCTTGAAGAAACTGTTGCCGGTGGTGTTCGATATCCGCCGCAACCTTTCTTCCCATGGCTATCCAGAACCGGTCCGATTCTGCCGGCGTGTACCCGGCCATGATTTGCGCGATCCGCATAATTTGTTCCTGATAAATGATAAGGCCGCGGGTGTCTTCCAAAAAGGGATCAAGTTCGGCAAAGGCAGCGCTGGTTTCGCGGCGGCCCTGCTTGCGTTCAATATAGTCCCGCAGCCTGCTGTTTTCCGAAGGATCAGGCATAATAAAGGCCAGGGCCTGCAATATGGCCACGTCCGTCAGGCTTTGCGGTGGGACCTGGGGCAGCAGTTTCTGCATGTCGGCGCTTTCAAGGCAATAAACTCCGGCACTGTCCCCTGTGGCCAGAAGTTGGGCGGTGGCTTTATCCGCAAAATCAATCCGGGAAAGATCGGGCACGGCCAGCCCCTTCATCTCTATGAGGTCCAGCGTCTCCACCATCAAAGC
>JAWOCW010000379.1:0-8342 GCA_046483615.1 Desulfosudaceae bacterium | reverse complement strand
CTCCGGGCCAATGTGATTGAGAAAGACTATGTGCTGGGATGGGTGCTGGCCGGCATATTTAATCATAAAGAAATCGGGGGAAGCTGGTCTTTTAAAGGCGGCACATGTTTAAAAAAATGCTATTTTGAAACCTACCGGTTTTCTGAAGACCTTGATTTTACCCTCACTGACCCCAAGCATCTTGACCAGGATTTTTTGGTAAGCTGTTTTGAAGAGATTGCCGAATGGGTCCATGATACCACCGGTATAGAAGTGCCCAGGGATTTAATCCGTTTTGATGTCTATGAAAACAACCGTGGCGGGATGTCTGCCCAAGGGCGTATCGGCTACCGGGGGCCTCTGCGACAGGGGGGCGCGTTTCCTCGTATCAAACTGGATTTAACAATCGATGAGGTGCTGGTGTCGGCCCCGGTAATAAGAAACGTCCATCACCCTTATTCAGATTGCCCTCAAGAAAAAATTCAAATCAATTGCTATTGTTTTGAAGAAGTTTTTGCTGAAAAAGTTCGGGCGCTGGCCGAAAGAGAACGACCAAGGGATTTATATGATGTGGTGCATTTGTATCGCCATGATGAATTAACAACCAACCAGGCAGCCATTTTAAACACGCTTAAGAAAAAATGTGAGTTTAAGGAGATGCCTGTTCCCACCATGGAGACCTTCACAAATCGGCCTGAACGTGACGAGTTGGAGGCTGAATGGGAAAACATGCTGGCTCATCAGTTGCCGGCATTGCCTTCCTTTGAACAATTTTGGGCGGAGCTGCCAACGGTGATGGAATGGCTGCATGGCAAGGTCGAAAAAGTACAAAAAGGAGCTATATCTTACGGGCGGGTGTCAATTGACCAGGCATGGAAACCGCCTTCAATGGCGCGGGCATGGCACACAGGCGTTCCGCTTGAAAAAATCCGTTTTGCGGCAGCCAACAGGCTTTGTGTAAATCTGCGATATAAGGATGACTATCGCCTGATCGAGCCTTATTCATTACGACGTTCGAAAGAAGGCAACCTGTTACTCTTTGCGATCAGACATAATACCAATGAGCCCAGATCATATCGTGTTGATCGCATTCAGGGCGCGGAAATAACAAATACACCTTTTGTGCCAAAATATGCTGTTGAACTAACGCCATCCGGTGATTTATGATCTTCGTACCAACACGCACTTTACTCTCAAGACAAATCCGTTAAAGCGTTCAGACCTTGATGAATTTGTAAGTGCTACAATCCTCATAACAGAAACAAACGTAAACCCACCTGGACGGAAAAGAAACCAGGCGGCAGATGGCGGGCCTTTGAATACGATGAACTCATCAGCCGGGACAAAGCCAGCCTCGACATCTTCTGGCTCAAAGACGAAAGCCTGGAAGAATCCGACAACCTTCCCGACCCCGGCATCCTTGCCCGGGAAATCGTCGACGACCTTGAGGCCGCGCTCGGACAGTTCCGCCAAATCGCTGAGGATTTGGGGGAGTGAATGATTCAAGAAAAATAATGGGAAAAACAAATGTCAAATACCATCCTACCCGATGATTTAAAGCATAAAATTCGTGCTTTGGCTGCGGACGGCTACAGTACGGTAGCGATTTTTGATTCCGTGTTTACCGAGGCTGACCAATATGTGGGTTCTCCGGAGCAGCTCACCCGATGCATCAGTTCCTTGACCGCTCAATCCGTTGCGAAAGCATCCGACCAATCGACGACTGCTGCGGCAAAACACCTGCTCCCTGACATCAAGCAGTTTGACGCACAGAAACATGCCCCTGTTATCGACTCTTTGCGGGAAGAGATGCTCCCGCTGGAATTTGAACAGGCCTGCGAAAAATTGTTATGATCAGGCGGTCACGGAATATTCCTCGACCCGGTCTTCGACCAGGTCCTCAAATTCTTCCAGGTCATCAAAGGAGCCGATGTTTTCCAGAATTTCCCGGCGCAGGGTGTCGTCCTCCCATAATTGCCGGCGGATTTCGGGGTCGGTCAGGATGGTCCGGGCCAGCTCTTCGTCTTTGATAAAGGTCTGGACGGCTTTTTCGCAGGTGGTTATCTTGTGGAACATTTTTTCAGCCGAGCTGCTGTTGGCGTCCAGGAACTCTTCAATCAGCCCTTTGTTTTTGGCGATCAGCTCAATCAGCCATTTTTCCTCCATCAGCTTGTCAATGGAGAAGAACTCATCCAGATCCTTATCGGCAATATACTCTTCGATTTTTTCGCTGGTGGCCCCGACGGAAAACATTCCCAGGACAGCCTGTTGAATGCTTTTGAAGCTGGCTCCTTCAGCGTGGACATAGGTCACGATATCCCTCATGAGGTCGTCTCTGAAAACGATTTTCAGCAGTTCCGGATCAATGAGGTAATCGCTGACCCGTTTTTTCAGGATGGATCGGACAATATCGATGTCACTCCCCATTTTTTCTATCAGGTCATGTTCGGGGGAGGCGGCGCCCTTTTCAATATATTCCTGCTTTTTAACCATTTTACGCAGGCCCTTGATGTTGGTATAGGGATAATCCCTGATTTCCACGCGGTTGGCGATGGACACGGGAATATTGCCGCCGGGATGGGCCCGGTGCAGGTAGGTCAGCCGGGTCTTTTCGCGACCGAAAAATTCCAGCAGGTATCGTCCGGAAAGTTCCTCCACCCGGACATATTTGCTGGTGGGCGGGGCCAGGGAGGTATCATCTGCCACGCCGAAGGTGATTTCGGCGGTGCCGTTGTCGAGATGATAAAGGGTTTCGTTCTTAACTACCATATCCCGGTCTTTATACGGAAAGGGGGCGTTAATGGCATTGTATAGAATCTTGGTGTTGCGATCGATATCTTTTAAGACCAGGGCCTTTTTGCATTTTGCCATCCACTGGGGATAAGACGGGATATCCCGGAGAACGCAACCGATTACCTCCATTTTGGCGTCCACGAACCCGACGCCCTTGAAGGCGCAGACATCCGTGCCCGGAAAGGTTTTTTTGTAAATTTCAATGCCGTCCTTGGTATAGAGGTGCTCCCACTCGCTTTCCGCCAGTCCGGCCGCTGACATTAACAATAATATCGCGGCAGCCAGGCAGATCGTCTTGGCCATGCTTGTCATAGGTTTTCCTCCCCCGGGGCGGACTTGCCCGGCTAAGCGTTGAATGGTTCGGGTTATGATTATCACGAATATAACCTGATTATTTTGATTCCTCAACTTTCTTCTTTTTGCCGGGGCGCCGAAATACTTTTTCCAGCCGCCCGGTGGTGCCCATGTACCAGCTGATTGTCTGGGCGTCGCCCTCCAGGAGAAGGTCGCCGTTGACAACCGCCTGGTAAAGCGCCCGGGGTTTGCCGCGCAGCATATCGGTCATGACGCGGGCGCCGGTCTGGTCGTCCCGCCAGATAAGTTTAAAGACGGCCTGGTCCGGTTTGCGAAAAGACCGCAGGCGGCCGTCCCGGCACACAAACAGGCGGGAGACGGTGTCCTCCTGGGAACGCATCAGAAAGGAGAAGTCTTTTTCCGCCAGCCGCTGCCGGAAGGGCTGGTTGATCAGGGCGGCCAGCCACATCAGGCGGGCGTACCCCAGCATGAGTAAAGACAACCGCGATCGATAAAGAAATGATCCCATGATTTTCCCCTTGAGGCAGCCTGGCGGTTCAGGAAAAGAGTGGTTGCAAGGTCATGGCAAAGGCCATTTCACCGTCTATCTGAAGCTTGCCGTTCATGAACAACTGAATCGGTGATTCCCGGCGGGCGGTCAGATCCCGGGCGTCTTCCAGGGCCAGTTTGAAAGTGGCGGCCGGAGTGTCGGCGCCGTTGAAAACGGCCGTGATGGTGGTCTCTTCCCCGTCGGGATGGGTCATGACGTACTTGCAGGTACCTTTCAGGCCGGACAGGATGGCGTGCTTTTCCCGGGTCAGCTGGCTCTGCATGCCCAGAAGCATGTCAATGTTCTCCATGTCGGCCAGCCGTGCCAGGCTTTCCAGGGGGATGGACAGAAAAACCATGGGGTTGTCAAGTTCCCCGCGGCTGGCCTCAAAGTCCCGTCCACCAGTGATGGAGTAGCTGTAGCGGCTGCCGGAAATGTCCACGGTCAGGGTCAGGGAGGTGCCTTCCAGCTGATCAGCCGTGTTTTGCAGGGCCATGAACTGCCGGGCCAGTTTGGGAATAAATTCTGTCATCAAGGTGTCCACGTCGACGGTAATGGTAAAGGTGGGAGAAGCCATGATAAAAAATCCTTTTTTCTGGTTTCCCGGCTCGGGCCGGAAGAGTTGAAGGTTCTCGCGCGATGCCGTACACAACCCGGAACTTTTTTATACGCTTGTATAATAATTATGCCGGCCAGGCGAGTCAAGCATTTTTTTGTACAAGCGTATATTTTATGATATGATCTATAAAAATTTGAAAAACTTTTACCAGGCCGTCATAAAGTGAAAACATCAAAAATGACCACCGCGGGCAAGTCAAACCTTTCCAAAAAAGAAGTTACCCGGCGTAAAATCGTGGCCGCCGCCCGCCGGGTATTTACCCGGCACCCCTACCACAAAGCCAGTCTTCGCGCCATTGCCGCCGAAGGCAGGTTCCATTTTTCCCTGATTAATCACTATTTCAGCAAGGCTGAATTGTTTGGAGCCGTGGCGGCCGAGGTGAGCCAGGAATTGTTGCAGGCCTATCAGGCCTGGATGACCGACCTGGCCAGCACGGACCCGGAGAACGGGCTGGGGCTGTTTCTGGACCGGGCCCTGGCTTATTTATTTGAAAAACCGGACGTGTTAATGCTTCTGATGAAAAACGCGGGGGAAGCCGGGACTGAGGAGAGCGCCCCGGCCTTTGAATATTTTTCCGGATATGTTTTTAACGCCGGGACCACCCTGACCGGGAGTCTTCCCAGCAGGGTCAATGAGGAGCACGTCATTATATGGTTTTACGGCCTGCTCAACATGTTGATCAATTATGTCGGTGCCGCCGACTACCATGGCCAGATTCTGAACCTGTCCCCGGACAGCCGGCAATATCGGCAATGGGTCAAAAAAAGCCTGATGTACCTGTTTCTGCCCGGTTTAAAAGAGATGATCAGCCAGGCCGGCGCGGATGTTCAGCCGGGAGAATCCCAAGGCTGACAGGCCGCTCAGGCGTCGGGGGCGGAGACGTTGCGGCCCAGGATAGTAGTCATGATTTCCTGGCAGATATTTTCAGCTTCCCGGTGAAGATCCTGCCGGGCGGCTTCCAGGTGGGCCTTGACTTCTTTTTGGGCTTCTTCCTTGATGGCCTGGCTCTCTTCCCGGGATTGGTTTAAAATTTCAGTGGCCTGGCTGCTGCCCGCCGCTTCCAGCTCTTTTTTCAACCGCTGGGCCTCCTGCTGGGCCGCGGTTTCGTGATCTTTCAGCTGCCGGGCCAGGTCTTCGGCTTTTTGTTCGGCTGTTTTGATCTCATCACTCAAGCCGGTCAAATGGTCTTCTCTTTCTTTGATGGTGTTCAGAAGCGGTCGAAACATCAACCGGTTTAATATGAACACCAAAAGAAGAAAGGAAACCAGTATTACCACCATGGTTTCATTGATGGTAATCATCCCGTTGGTGTAGATAATTTCCATGTTGCCTCTTCCTAATGAGTGTCCATCCATTTCACATGGATGGACACTGATGAACCAACCACCCGGCCTTCACGGAATATCCCCGGGGATCTTCGGGGATATTCAGTCGAATCTACGGTCGAAACTCCGGTGAATACCGGGTGGAGTCCGTTTTTATTCAAGAAATGGGCGGCGCCGGTTAAACCACGAACAACAGCAGCAAAGCCACCACCAGGGCGTAGATACCAGTGGATTCGGAAACCGCCTGGCCCACCAGCATGGTCCGGGTCAGCAGACCCGCCTCGGAAGGATTCCTGCCAATGGCTTCACAGGCCTTGGATGCCGCCAGACCTTCACCGATGCCCGGGCCGATAGCGCCCAGTCCCATTGCCAGCCCCGCCCCAAGCAGGGCGCTTGCTTCTACCAGATTACCTTCAATTGCCATGATGTTTCTCCTTGTTTTGTCTTGTATGATCGCGATTAAGCGTGATTATGAATTCGTGCCGCGAATATATATTATTTTATTAAATTTTCCGGTTAATTCACCTGAACGGAAATATAGACGATGGTCAGCATGGTAAACACGAAAGCCTGGATGGTGCCGATAAACAGCCCGAAAAAGAAAAACAGAAACGGCGGCAGAACCAGGCTGTAAATCAAATGTGAGACCACCAGGATGATGATGGAGCCGCCCATGATATTGCCGAACAGACGAAATGAAATAGAAATAACTTTGGCCAGTTCGCCGATAATGTTCAAAGGCAGCATGACGAAAAAAGGCTGGGTGTATTCCTTGACATAGCCTTTTATCCCTTTGGCCCGGAGGCCGCAGTAATGGGCAATCACAAACCCCATCAGGCCGAGACTCAAAGGCACGTTCAGGTCCTTGGTCGGTTCTTCCAGAAAAGGAACAATGCCGATGGAGTCGCAGACTACCAGAAACAAGAACAGGGCGCAGATCATGGGGGCGTATTTTCTGCCCAGTTCTTCATTAAGGGCGTCCTGGGTGAGATCATACAGGCCGGAAACCAGGGTTTCGCCGAGGACCTGCTTTTTCCCCGGGATTATGTTCAGCCGGCGGGTGGTAAACAGCCCGAAGACGATCAACAACACCATCACCAGCCAGGTATACAGGATTACTTCCACGTTGAAATGCATTTCATAGCCGAATAAAGGCACGACCAGTTGATGAATTTTACCAAGTTCTTCCATTCTATCTGTCTCCTGAATATCTGCTTTTCATAAGTCGGGATAATATCGGATAAGTGGAATAGTTCGCTAAAATAACCGCCTGCACCATGAAAATCCCGACAACCGTGGTGGCCAGATGGTAAGTATCGGATCTTATGGCCGTGATCATGGGCACCGCCAGGATAAGAAAACGAAACAGTTTGGAGCCCAGGGCGGTTAAAAAAGTTTTCCGTTTATCTTTTCCGATTCTGGCCGGCAGTGAACGGGCCAGCAGGGTGAAATTTATAATACTGAACAAGGTGCCGAAGATGAGACCTTTACCGAGAGGGACAAAACCGGCCAGCATAAGTCCGGAGCCCGCCCCGAGGGCCACCAGCAGGGCGGTGGTACAGAATTTTTTGCGCATCTGCCGCAGGGGCAGCAATGGTTCACTGATGGTGGTTGTCATCTTTGTCCTCCATGGTCTCCAGCACCTGGCGGTAAACTACGTTGCCTCCGCCGATGACACCCAGTATGGTAAAAATAACAATGAATATGCCCTTGGTCCCCAGCCAGTTGTCAAGCGCGTAACCGATAAAAAAACAAAAGATAATGCTGCCGGCCATGGTCAGCCCGATCTGCATGACGATATGCAGATTTTCCGTCCAGTAACGGTTTTCTTTGTATTTAAATTTCATTACAGCGGCCATCCGGGTTACTTTAACCGTTCCTTTAAATGACAAAGATGAGTATCAGGGCCACCACCAGGGAGTAAATGCCGGTCGATTCCGCCACTGCCTGTCCGACCAGCATGGTCCGGGTCAATTCCGCGGTGGACTTCATGTTTTTGGCTATCCACTCCACAGCCGCCTGGGCGGTCAGTCCTTCGCCAATGCCGGGACCAATGGCACCGATGCCCATGCACAAGCCGGCGCCCAGCGGGGCCATGGCCGCGCTCAGCGAGTTGCTGGCCGGCAGGGTTTTGAACATCAGAATAAAACTGATCAGTAAACCGTAGATGGCGGTGGTCTGGGTAACCGCCTGGCCCAGCAGCATGACATTGGTCACCACGGGAGCTGATTCCGGTTGCCGGGCGATGCCTTCGCAGCTGGCCTGGGCCACCAGTCCGCCGCCCAGGCCCGATCCGACTGCTCCCAGTCCGGCGGCAAATCCCGCGCCCAGAATGGCCGCCCAGGTGGGCAGCAGCGGCCGCAGGGAGAAGTCCGTGAATAACAGGATAAAGGAGACGGCCAGGGCGAAGATGGCCGGGGTCTGACAGACCGCCGAACCGATCAGCATGTTGGTGGTGATTTTTCCACTGAAAGCGGGCTGCCGGTCAATGCCGAGGCAGCTGGCTCCGCCGGGAAGGCCGGAGCCGATTCCGGCCCCGATGGCGCCGAAACCCATGGAAATACCGGCGGCGATAAGAACAAAGGCCGTAATGGCGACCGGTTGCCCGATAGTGGTAAACAGCAGCATCATCGCCACCAGCAGCGCGAAGATGGCGGCTGTTTCCGCTATGGCCTGGCCGACCAGCATGTTTTTAAAAATATCGCCGGATTTATCAGGACTGCGGCCGATGGCCTCGCTGGCGCATGCTGCCGTGTATCCTTCTCCTACTGCCGATCCGATC
>JAWOCW010000178.1:0-5577 GCA_046483615.1 Desulfosudaceae bacterium | reverse complement strand
GCAGAAGAAGGGCTGACATCACCGGCCGAAGTTCCCCCGGTGACCCGGTGCCCGGCTTTGCGGCTGATTCGGTCCAGCGCCAGCTGCCGCAGATCTGAAGCCCGGAGATAAGAGGTCTTTTTAAAAAACCGGGCCAAAGAGCCGGGGATAATGGCCACTCCATGAGTCTCCCGGCTGCCGGGGCCTCCATGGGCGCCATTTTCATTAGGAAAGGTGACGGGAATATCATCTTTACGCCACCCGGAAATAACAAAATCTCCGGCATAGTCATGATGACACAGCGAAACAACATCAGCCACCAGCTCGTTAAAATAGGGCAACCGCTTGTCAAATAAACGGGCTCCGTCATCGGGAAGGCGAAAAACCCCGGCTGGAGTCGCGGCCACGGCTCCGACCGAGCCATCGACATATAGGACCAGGGGTATGCCGGCTTCCTTGACCAGGCGTCGGGCGTAAGCTTCTTTTTCCTCCGGCTTGAGCCGGGCGGGCGGATAAACATGACCCAAAGGGCCCTTGGCGGCCACCCTCACCCGGGCTCCGGTTTTCTTGTGCAACGGATGCAAAGCGGGTTCAAAAAATATTTTCTGGAAATATTTACCGCCCAGCAGACCGGCCCGTGAAAGCTCGGCTGAATCGTGGTACTGGTCAACGGTTTGGCCGGACGAGATATCCCTTTCCTCGAAGATTCGCGCGACAGCCTCGTGAACCGTCTCTCCGAACAGAACCGGATAGGCCAGGGTTCGCTCCTGGCCGTGATCGGAATAAATCCAGACCTGGTAATTGCCTCGGGAAGACCGCTGGGCGGCGCTCCAGATCATGCCAATGGCGCGGTCAATGCCTTTTAATGTCCAGTGGGCGAAATAGGAGTCCGGCCCCCGCCGATGAGCCTGTTCATCATATCCCGTGAAATTGACGTGGATCACCGGCTGCCCCCGGGCTATATCCATCAGCACGCCGGCCGTGCTGATTTCCCGCAGCAAGATGCAGACCGCGATCCGGGAAGGAATGAACTTGATTTCCTGAATCAGGTTCTGCCCCTGAATCCCGCCCTGAACGCAATCAATGACAGCCAGCAGCACCTCCAGAAAGGACAGAGCCAGAGCGCGCACCCCCGTAAAACCGTGCCATAACAGGGCCAGGGTGACCCGAACAGGATGGGTATTGCTGATAAGTTGCTGCCATCCCGCGGCGGCCGGGCAGAAATGCGTTTCCACGGCATCACCGCGATAAATATCACTATAACAGCTGCCGCCTTCCAGGAGACCGTCTCCGGCCAGATGACGCATTTTTTTCTCCATGCTGCGGGCGGCTTCCGGATTAAGCATACCGGTTATACCCAGGTCCGGATGATAATAGGCAAATGCCGGAACCACGGCTTTAACGCCATAAAACAGTTCCCCCT
This sequence comes from Desulfosudaceae bacterium, assembly GCA_046483615.1. Lineage (GTDB taxonomy): Bacteria > Desulfobacterota > Desulfobacteria > Desulfobacterales > Desulfosudaceae > CAYTQK01. The sequence continues at coordinate 4,175 of JAWOCW010000178.1, read as the reverse complement.
GAAAGGCCGGGGTGGTGGATGGAACTCCGGAATACAGGCTGCAGGCGGCATAGGCCTCGCGTTTGACGAGACGGCGCAAAAAAGGCAGCCTCCCCGCCTGCGTCGCCCGTTGGTACTGTTCCCGGGAAAGGCCATCAATCTGGATAAAGACCAGGCCTTCCTCGTCGTGGGCGACATCCCGCCGGACCAGATTAAGCAAGCGGGTTGACCATTCCGCTCTGCTGACCAGCTTTCGCAGCCAACGCCGGAACTGCTCCAGCCTGACCAGCGGCGGATGGCTGACCAGCAGCCGGCTGAAGCCAGCCGCCCGGGCCTTGGTACTGATTATGCTCCATTCAATTTCAATCTGCCGCAGGGTTTTTTCCCAGAGACTGTCCCGGGTGACCAGCGGATGACGGGAATATTGGAGACAATCGCGATAAAGCCGCAACATCTTTTCGGCGCATTGATCCTGGTCATAGTTCCGTGATGTCCGGGTGGCCCCCTGGCTGAGCCGCTTTCGCGCCGAAGCGTCCAAACTCATAAATCGACGCATGGCCGCCAGGAAAAGTTTGACCTTCTTTTTTTCAACCAGGTAACCATTTTCATCGTGGCCAACGATATCGCTGGTACCGATGGCCTTAAGCGCGATTACCGGCCGGCCGGCAGCCATGACTTCGGCCAGGACTAACCCCTGAGTTTCGGTCCGCGAGGCGAAAACAAAAAGATCCATGCCATGACAGGCGTCAATCAAAGACTGCCCGGTCAGTTTTCCAGTCATGAGCAAACGGTCCGCCAGGCCGGCCTTGTGAAAAAGGCGCTTTATCTCTACAGCCGAATCACCGCTGCCTACTACCAGAAAACGGGTTCGCGGATATTTTTTTAAAAATCCGAGAACAGCCACCGTCAAAAAACTTAAATTTTTTTCCGGGGCCAGGCGACCGACATGACCAACAATAAATTCATCCGGGGCGATACCGTATTGCCGGCGAAAGGCGTCGCCGTTCCCCCTGGCGAATCGCCGGACGTCAAGGCCGGTAGGCACGACGGAAACCGGGGTATCCACCCCGCGTTGCTTGATCAGGCGGGCCATGCTCTGGGTGGGTGCCACCACGTGATGACACAGGTTGGCGTACTCCGTGGCCAACTGACGGGAAAATCGCCGCAGCATTCGGGACTCGCCGGGGACATAATGGGTATATCTTTCGTACCTGGTATGATGAGTAAAAACGATCGGCAGATCCCATCGCGCCGCCACGCGCAGGGCGGTATCACCGATCAGGAAGGGATGATGCGAATGAACGATATCAGGCTTGAAGCGGTTTATTCTGGCAAACAAACCGGTCGGCAGAGGCAGGCGCACTGAAAAATCACTGCCGTTATAATTCTGAAGGGCGGGTATCCGGAAAACATCTTCTTCGTTTTCAGGCGCCTCTTCATGCTCGGGAGCAATGACCAGGACCGAGTGCCCCTTCTTCCGGTAGGACCTGACAAAACGCTCCACGGAGCTGGCCACCCCGCCGACATGCGGCCGGTAGGTATTGCTGGCCATGATTATATTCATTAGTCCGTCCCCGACACCACCTCCGGCTCAACCGCTTTGATCACGGCCCGGCTTCTGAAGGTTTTTCAAGGTCTTGGCCGGACTCATGCCATAGTCCGGCTTTTTCCGAAATACTTTCGGGATATTTTCGGGCCAGGCACGGTCTGTTTATAGCCGGGTTATTTCATGCGGGCAAATCCAATCCAGGCCGGTGGCGCCGGTGGCGGCCGTCGGATTACCATCCCAGGGTCAGATAATCCTGGATGGAATTGGCCGCGACGCGGCCGGCTCCCATGGCCAGGATAACCGTGGCCGAACCGGTGACGATATCCCCGCCGGCCCAGACGCCGGGCTTGGTTGTCTTGCCGGTTTTCTCGTCAGCGACGATATAACCACGCTTGGTAAGCTCCAGCCCCCCGGTCGACTTGGTCAACAAGGGATTGGCCCCGGCGCCAATGGCGACAATTACCAGGTCACAATCAATGGTTGATTCCGACCCCTCGATCGGCACGGGACGCCGCCGGCCGGAATCATCCGGCTCGCCAAGTTCCATCCGCAGAACTTCCATTCCGGTCACCCGGCCGTTGTCATCCCCGAAAAAGCGGGTGGGATTGGTTAAAAGACGGAAATCGACTCCTTCTTCCTCGGCATGGTGTACTTCAGCGGCCCGGGCCGGTAACTCCTCTTTGGAACGGCGATAAACTATGTAGGAATTCTCGGCGCCCAGGCGCAGGGCGGTCCGGGCCGAATCCATGGCGACATTACCGCCGCCGATGGTGACCACGTTTCTGCCCTTGATGACCGGAGTGTCATATTCAGGAAAACGATAGGCCTTCATGAGATTGTTGCGAGTCAAATACTCATTGGCTGAAAATATTCCGGCATAGTTTTCTCCGGGAATTCCCATAAAAGTGGGCAGGCCGGCGCCTACTCCCAGAAAAACCGCGTTATAGCCCTGCTCGAACAACTCCTCGATGGTAACACTGCGGCCCACGACCATGTTGGTTTCAACTTTGACACCCCGGGCCTCCAGTCCATCTACCTCGGAAAAAACGATTTCCTTGGGCAGCCGGAACTCGGGAATACCGTATACCAGCACCCCGCCGGGCTTATGAAAGGCTTCAAATATGGTCACTTCATGGCCCTTGACAATCAGGTCCCCGGCCACTGTCAGGCCGGCCGGACCGGCTCCGATCACCGCCACCTTTTTGCCCGTCGGCGCGGCCTTGACGGGCGTTGCCGCCTGACGCTGAGCGCGCTCATAGTCGGCCACGAAACGCTCCAGATTACCTATGGCCACGGGATCATCCTTCTTTCCCAGGACGCAGGTTCCTTCACACTGCATTTCCTGGGGACAAACCCGGCCGCAGACGGCCGGCAGGCTGTTCCGCTCCCAGATTTTCTGGATGGATCCGGTGAAATCACCGTCTTTGATAAGCTGTATAAAACCGGGTATATCCACCCCGACCGGGCAGCCATCGACACAGCTCGGTTTCTTGCATTGCAGGCACCGCTCAGCCTCCCGGACGGCCGCTTCCGGCGTCAGTCCCAGCGGCACTTCGTCAAAATTACGAGCCCGTTCGGCGGCCGGCTGCTCCGGCATGGCCTGCCTGGCAATCTTCTCTTTCTTTTTGCTCTCTGTCATTGTCTGTTTTCCCCCAGCTTAAGATTCAGCTTTTAAAAAACAATTATGACTTTCTTTTTCATGATCGGTGTACGCCCGCAGGCGCAAAGCAAGCTCGTCATAATCAACTTGGTGACCGTCAAACTCCGGACCGTCCACGCAGGCGAACTTTGTCTGTCCGCCGACCGAGACCCGGCAACCACCGCACATACCGGTTCCATCGACCATAATCGGATTCAGGCTGACCAGGGTTTTTACGCCGAACTCCTTTGTCACGGCCGAGCAGGCCTTCATCATGGGCACCGGGCCGATGGCCACCACCAGTTTCACATCGTCGTTTTCGGTCAAAACCTCTTTTAAAACGTCGGTCACGAAGCCATGATGACCGTAGGAGCCGTCATCGGTGCAGACCCTTAAATCGTGGGAAGCGGCTTTCATCTCCTCTTCCAGAATCAACAGCTCCTTATTTCTGGAGCCGATGATACAGGTTACCGTGTTGCCGGCTTCTTTCAAGGCCCGGGTAATGGGATGCAACACGGCCACGCCGGTGCCTCCGCCAACGCAGACCACCTTACCGACTTTTTCAATATCCGTTGGTTTACCCAGCGGGCCGATCACGTCCATGTAGCCATCTCCCTCTTTCAGCGTGGCAAAAAGGGCGGTACTCTTGCCGACAATCATGTAAATAACGACAATGGTTCCTTGCTCAGGATCGCTGTCCGCGATAGTCAGGGGAATGCGCTCGCCTGTTTCATTGGCTTTCAGAATAACAAACTGACCCGGCTTGGCCTTGGAGGCAATCAACGGCGCTTCAATTTCATTGAACACCATCGTTCCCTGGGCCATCTCCCGCCTTTTAACAATTTTAAACATACCATGCCTCCTTTCAGGCTGCTCCTAACCCGGATATTTCACTATCGATTTGAGCGCAGCTGCAAGGCGGCCGATAATTATGTAGGGGCTGGCTTTAGCCTGCCCATCAATTGGGCGACCCCGGATCAAGGTCCGGGGCAGGCTCTAAAGGTCGCC
>JAWOCW010000056.1:0-3992 GCA_046483615.1 Desulfosudaceae bacterium | reverse complement strand
CCAACACAAGTCAGATCGACTGGCTGCGCCAATGTTTTGGGTACGGACGTAATCGTCCGTACCGTATGTGTCACATCTTCACCGACCACCCCATTACCTCGAGTCGCCGCTCGCTGTAGGTGACCCGCTTCGTAGGTGAGGATTACTTTTAAGCCGTCGATTTTATGCTCTGCCACATAACGCAACTTCTCTTCCGTCGGCTGCCTGTCTAAAAAACGATAGAGCTTTGTCTCCCACGCGTGCAGCTCTTCGTAGGAGAACACGTTATCAAAAGACCATTGTCGCACTCGATGTGTCACCTTTTGGAAGGCTTCACTCGGGGCATCCACCACCAGGGCGGCCATCCTCGGATCGCCGCCGGCCATCAGGGCCATGTTCATGCACAAAGGCACCAGCAGGACGGTCGCCCCGACGTTGGAAATAACCAGGGTGAAAAAGGAGGTCATCAGGCCCACCACTGCCAGCAGCACGATCGGCGCCGGATCACCGAGCAAACCCAGGACCCCTTCCGCGATATAAGCGGCTGTGCCGGTTTTTTCAAAGGCGATTCCCAGTGGGATCAGGCCGGCCAGCAGGAAAACCGTCATCCAGTCCACGGCGCGGTAGGCTTCGTCGATCTTTAAGACGCCGGTAATAATCATGCCCAGGGCGCCCGACATCAGGGCCACGGACAGTTGAGTCTCAAGAAAGATAACCTGGACGAGGGCGATGGCCAGCCAGAACAGGGCCAGCTTCGATTTGCCGGGCCGCAGAATTTCTCCTTCCAGCGGCGTGGAAAAGGTCAAAGCCCTGGGCTGGGGATGGTTCTTCAGGATATGAAATCGCTCCCAGGGGCCTTTTAATAGCAGCGTGTCACCCATTTGCAGGGGGATATGGGTCAGCCCGGAATAATAGATCCGGTTGCCCTTGAACAGGGCCAGGGGATTGACCCCGTAAAGCTCCTTGAAATCAACTTCACTCATGGTCTTGCCGATTAACTCCGAGCGCGGAGAGACGATGGTTTCGGCCATGCCGGCGTTGGTGCGCGAAAGACTTTCCGCGAACACCTCCAGCCCGGGTTTGATTTCCCAGCCGAGCTCCTCGGCCATTTTATTGACGTTCTTTCTCCGGCGGCCCACCACCGCGATATCGTCTCCCGGCGAGATCAGGTTGAAACTCCGGGGCACGAAATTCTTTTCTTTTTTAGCGGCGTAATTGATCGCCACCACGGTGACCAGGAATCTGCTTTGAAGCTCCAGTTCATCCAGGCGACGGGCGGGGCCGGCGTCTTCCGGGATATGAATTTCAAATATACTGTCAAAGGCCCGGTAAGCTTCAACCAGGGACATGGTCACGCCGCCGTCGTCATCACCGCCTCCGCTCGGCAGAATAAACCGGCCGAATATGATAAAATAGAGTATGGCGGAGCCCAGCAGGCAGATGCCGATGGGAGTTTGCGTGAACAACCCGAAGGGCTCCAGCTCTTTGCCGCCGACTGTCATGAGGTCATTTAATAAAATAGTGGGGCTGGCGCCGACCAGGGTCAGGGTGCCGCCGATGATGGCGCAGAAGCCCATCGGCATCAGAATGCGGGAAACCGGCAGCCCCATGCGTTTGGCAATGCGTTGCGCCGCCGGCAGAAACAGGGCGGCGGCGCCGATGTTTTGCAGCATGCTGGAGATTACCCCGACTGTTCCACTGATTAAGGTGATAATGCGACTTTCGCTTTTGCCGGCGAATTTTATGATCGGCTGGGCGACCTGGTTCATCACCCCGGTTTTGTCCAGCCCCGCGCCGATGATGATTACGGCAATAATGGAAACCACCGCGTTGCTGCTCAATCCTATAAAAGCCTCTTCCGGTGAGATCAGTCCGATCAGTGGCAGAAGCACCATCATTAAAATGCCGACCACGTCCACTCGCACCCATTCCAGCACGAATAATATGATGACAAAGACCAGTACTATCATCGTCAGAACCATTTCTGGTGTCATGTCCGCTTATTCCTTTCCTGTGCAAAGTTCCATTCCTGACCCGGATATTTCATGAAATCTCCGGGCTTGTCTGCCGGCAAAAGTTATTCCTTGTTTTCGTGCCTGAATAAAAAACAAAGCAGGGCCGCGAAAAGCACCAGGCCAAGCCCCAGAAAAAATTTAAATGTCATTGTGTCCTCCTGTTTTTCGCTCAAATATCCGGGTTAAAACAGCCGCTCCGATCAAACGCCCCCAACCCCGAACCCCAAACCCCGAACCCGATACTACCGGTACGCAAGCGTTATAAAAACCAAGCACCGGTGCCGGGGGGATGGGCAGTCAAACTTCGGTTCAGGCCAGGGAATAGACATGTAACTGTTTTTCGGGCCGGTTCTCTTTTTCGGGCCGGTTGGAGACCTCCTTTCGGGGAGGTTCAGAGATCACAAATTCAATCGTGCCGTATTCCTGGTCAACTTCATGAATGACCGCGTCGGTCTCGCCGAATTTGACGGTATGGTTGAAGGGAACCCCGGTCTGCCGGGCCGCCTCTTGAAAGGCCCGGGCGTTTTCCTCGGATTGCTTCTCAAATTCCTTGATGCTGTTCTGGGGCGGCGGCAGCAGGGCCGAGGTCTCGGCTGGAAGCGGGGCGACGTTCAGCGCCAGAATTTCATATGACAGGCGTTGGGCCATTTCCAGGGCATAGTCCATGAGCCGTTGTGAGAAATTATTTCCATTTCCGATGACAAGCAGCAGCCCCGGTTGTTCCTCAGCCGGGTCGTTTTCCGGAGACGCGGCTGGGGCTTCCGCCTGGCCGGCTTCGGAGAAGGTGATCGTTTCCTGGTATTGCTCCATTTTATCGCGGGCAAAGCGACCTCTGGCAACCAGTTTTTTAAGCATTTTTTTCATCGTGACCTCCTTATATTTATACCTGTGTTTTTTCGATGATCAGGTGGTGTCCGGGCGCCGGATTACCAGCGGCACGGAAAGTCTTTTCTGAATTTCTTCGGCCTTGATTCTCCGTCGGTCTTGATGAACCGGCGACGTTTCCTTTCTTCGGCGCGTCGCGGTCGCGGTGTTGTTTTCCGGTATTTCCGGGATACCGGTGGCATCGTAGATGGCTAATACTATATCCCGGTGTCGGTTGAGGTAGTCTTCAATTTCGTGATCAATTTCGCCCGACCTGAGCTTGACCCGGTAGTGAGTCTCGGGCTTGCCTTTTTCCGCCAGCAGTTCTTTGATGTTGGCGGCGGCGTCCGCCATCAATTTTCTGGCGGTGTCGTGTTCCCCGGTCTCGGCAAAAGTGGTCGCCATCATGGTGTTTTCCAGGCAATTTCTGGCCAGGCCCATTTGATTTCTAAGCTTTTTCAAACGACTCCGGGCCATGTCCGGATCGATAACTTGCAGGATGTTCAGTTCCGCTTTTATTCGCCGGCAGACGCTGATGGCGTAATCCAGAATCTGTTGATCCGGAAACATGCCCTCAATGGCTAAAAGTACTTTACCCATGCTCATGCCTTTCAGTTGGTTGGTGTGTCCGGCCGATCATTGTTTGCCGGGGTCCCATCGGAGGACTCACCGGGGCTAACCCGGATATTTCACGAGTCGATTTGAGCGCAGCTGCAAGGCGGCCGATATGAAGCTGTAGTAATCTACCGCGAATATCGGCCAACGCCGCAGATGCGCTCAAGGTGACTCGCCCGCAGGGTGAAATTTTTTGATATAAAAATGATATTATTCCGCAAATCTAAAATAACAATTTGTAATTTTGAAATGACTGCTAAATGCAATATAAGAAGCTGAAATAATGAAATAAAATAATGTTTTTCAAAAAATTTCATGAAATATCCGGGTTAAAGCCGCATCTGTGGACGGTGCTCGGCCCTTTTTTCTTTCTCTTGGCGGACACGCTTTCGGGGCCGCCGGGTCTCATCCATGATGCGCCGGGACGTGTCGTGCACATTGGTCTCGGCAAAGGTGACGGCCATCATAATTCTTTCCAGCAAATTCAAGGGTTGAAAATTTTTCATGGTTACCTCCCGG